>JALOTN010000044.1 GCA_025457885.1 Thermoplasmatota archaeon
TAATGGCCGGAAGCATCATGGAGAGCATTTCCGGGTGTTTCCTTTGAGCAACTGGACAGAGCTTGACATCTGGCAATATATTCTGATAGAACAGATTCAGATTCCTTCGATTTATTTTTCCCATTCTCGTGATTGTATCACCAGAGATGGCGTGATATACGCATACTCAGATTACTTACATCTGGATGAGGCTGAGAAGAAGAAGGTTCAGATGATGACGGTTCGGTTCAGAACCGTTGGTGATATGACGTGTACTGGGGCGGTGCGATCGAACGCTCGAACCGTCGAGGAGATCGTCCAGGAGGTCGCCGCGCTTCGGGTCTCTGAGCGGGGGAACCGGGCGGATGATAAACGATCGGAGAATTCCCTGGAGGATCGGAAGAAGGAGGGGTATTTCTAGGATGGATGAAAAAACCTATTTGAACATGGACCTTCTTCGTTTCACCACCGCAGGGAGTGTCGATGATGGAAAAAGCACCTTGATCGGACGACTCTTGTATGATAGTAAAACTCTTTTTGAGGATCAATTGGAGAACCTGGAGCGGGTGAGCCAGCAACGGGGCGAGGAGTTGAATCTTGCGTTGTTGACTGATGGGCTGCGGGCGGAACGGGAACAGGGAATCACTATTGATGTGGCGTATCGGTATTTTGCCACCCCTGTTAGAAAGTTCATTATCGCTGACACCCCGGGGCATATCCAGTATACTCGGAATATGGTGACGGGTGCATCCACCGCGAATCTTGCGTTGATCCTTGTGGATGCACGTAATGGGGTAACAGAGCAGACCCATCGTCATATCTTCATCGCCTCCTTGCTTCAGATCCCACATTTCGTCATTTGTATCAACAAGATGGATCTCGTGGAGTACAACCAGGAGGTCTATGAAAGGATAAAAGCAGAGATTGAGGATTTTATCTCTAAACTCACCATCCCGGATATCACGTTTATCCCGATTAGTGCGTTACTTGGTGATAATGTGGTGAATGCCTCCACACAGATGACCTGGTATCATGGTCCGACTTTGTTGTATCATCTTGAGGATGTCCATATTGGGAGTGATGAGAACCTGGTGGACTGTCGGTTCCCGGTCCAGTATGTGATTCGACCTCGGTCGGATAAATATCATGATTATCGGGGATATGCTGGGAGGATCGCCAGTGGGATTTTTAAACCAGGGGACAACGTCACGATTCTTCCATCTGGTTTTACGACAACCATTAAGACTATTGAAGGACCTCAGGGTATTCTTGAGGAAGCATTCCCACCGATGTCAGTGGTGATGCAGTTGGATGATGACCTGGACATCAGCCGGGGGGATATGCTGGTCCGGTCGCATAACATTCCATTTATCAATCAGGATATTGATTGTATGGTCTGCTGGATGAATGCGAAACCATTGAACCCTGGGACGCGGTATATCATCCGACATACCACTAGGGAGCTCAAAGGGATCGTTAAGGAAATTCAATACAGAATCGATATCAATACATTGCATCGGGTCCCTGAGGTGTCGTCCCTGGGGTTAAACGAGATCGGCCGGATCACGATACGAACCGCTCAACCCTTGTTCTTTGATAGTTATGAGCATAACCGGTCGACCGGAAGCATCATCCTTGTTGATGAGACAACCAATGAGACGGTCGGTGCGGGGATGATCCGAGAGCCGTCTCAGAAGATTCCTGAGAAGAAAAAATAAAAGGAAATACTATGATGAAGAAACATCAGGGGTACACCATCTGGTTCACGGGTCTTCCCTGTTGCGGGAAGACAACAATTGCAAATCAAGTGGCGGTTCTATTAAAAAAGAAAGGATATCTTGTTGAACAGCTTGATGGAGATATCATCCGTCAGAACTTCTCAAGTGACCTGAGTTTTTCAAAGAAGGACCGGGATGAGAACATCAAACGGGCGACGTTTCTTGCTAAGATGCTGTCTCGTAACAACGTCGTGGTGCTGGCAAGCTTTGTCTCACCGTATCGGAAACAACGACGAAAGGCACGCAAGGAAATTAAAAATTTTGTTGAAGTCTTTGTTCGATGTCCGGTGAAAATCTGCATGAAACGTGATGTAAAAGGCATGTATAAGAAAGCCTTGGAAGGGAAGATACAGCATTTCACAGGGGTCGATGATCCTTATGAGGAACCCGAGCAACCTGAGCTGATTGTCGATACTGATATCGAATCAGTAGAAGAGAGTGTCAGAAAGGTCATAAAGAGGATTCAGGAGCTAGGGTACCTCGAAGAAGAAGCCTAATGATTTCTTCCGTCATTATTGCACACGGTTTTTACAAGATGCATAAAGGAAACGGAAGAGAATCTTCCATTTATCCTGCTGTACTCCCCCTGGTTTTGGAATCGCTTCGCAGATGATATTCATGAGCTTTTTATCTCCACTCGCAATTTGAATAAGATGGTCGATGTTTTTCCCCCAACGTTTCGATAATCGATGCATTAATCTAAAATCCTTACAGAATTCATGGTCCCATATCCGTTGATAGCGTCGAAGGGATGATGCATCAAACGTATTGTTCTCAAGAGCCTTTATCGCGGTGTGCGCTGCCATTTCCCCTGAGCACATCGCATAAAAGATACCCTCGCCAGTCATTGGATTCGTAAGCCCGCCTGCATCCCCACAAAGCATGACACGATCAGCAGTGAGTTGTTTCATCGGGCAGGTGGGGAATGCTCCCCCGTGAGGAATAGTCTTCGGAAGTGTGGTTGGAAGGAGTTTTTGTTGTTTTAAACTGCGGAGATAGTCTGCAAAGTTTTTCTGAAGGTTCTTTTTTTCCATAAATGGATTCAAGGCTTGCCGGAACTCAACGACTCCAATGTTGACATGTTCCTTTTTTGGGAACACCCAGCCATACCCTGCAAGTCCATTCGGTTGCAGATGGATATGTACACCTCGTTCCTCCCCATAAAGCTTCTGGATAGTCTGCTGCTTCATCGGGTATTCAGCGAACAAGCAGACCCCGATATGGTCGCATCTCTGTATCATGCCTATCTTCTTTGCTATCGTGCTCCAGATGCCATCCGCACCTATGACGATAGATGTTTCAATGGTCGTCCCATCTGAAAGAACGACTCGGATAGTATTGTTGTCGGTGGTCAGATCCCGAACCGTTATCCCAATTTGGAGGAAGGCTCCGTTTCGTTGTGCAAGGGCCACGAGACCTTCGTCAAATGTCTTTCGCAGCACCATCGCCTGGAGCGGTCTGGTATGATGAAAATCAATCTGGTGTCTCAGGGTTGATGTATGGATTTGGAATGCGGTAGAGTATGAGTCGATGAGGTCGTGTTCCTCGAGGTATTTAAATCGATGCAGTACACGCATCTGAAGCCCACCGCCACAGGGTTTCTGCCGAGGGAAGGATGCCTTGTCAAGGAGAATAGTGTGAATATTTTGCTCAGAGAGGATTTTTGCTGCTGTGGCGCCTGCCGGGCCAGCACCGACAATAGCAACATCATAGCGCATAGGAAAACTTTCCTCCAATCTTGCTTTTCGTATGCATTCATATTATATAAAATTTATAGAGGAGGGACAGAGGAGGTTATTATTCTCGGATAAATCGAATGTATCAACATTTTTCTTTCATTCAAGGAGCAATAACGCATAGTAGTTCTCAGGGCAGCTGCGATTCTGAACCACCTCGATTGGGTACCCCGCGGTCCTGGCAGTTTTATAGACATCGATACCACACGCCTCCATAGAAGGACGGGCTTGTTCGGTGTGACAGCAGGTTTTTTCTACGTTGCAATGGTCACACAAGGGACAAGGGCCTGCACTGAATCCAAACGCCTTGTAATACCCAGAGAGAAATGCTTCTCGTTCAAGGGCGCTGATGATCTCTAGGGTGTCAATGCCGTGTGAAGGGCAATGAATCAACAACGCAGTGGTGTACTCATTGAGCATACGTTGTGTCTCCTGTGGTGTTGGTGAAAACGGGGGACACGTGAGATGTTCACCATACCCGTCACAACCATATTGACATTTCCGTCGTACCCATTCCGCAATATACACCTGTTTTGGGGATATTATCTTTGCTTCGATGGCACCCAGTTCACAGGCTCTTTTGAGGAAAAACTCTGGCGCGGGAAGTTGGTTTTTCTTCATTAGGGTAGAAACCGTCTGTTGTTTTTTAATGTACTCTCAGAAACGAATGGAATGAAAAAAAAATTATCAGAATGGTCATGTTGAAATAGTGCGAAGGAATATGATGACAGGATTCACAAAGAGTCAATAAAAAAGATACTCGGAGGTTTAGAGAGGATGGACGTTGAATTTGATGCGATGACACAGAACTATGCTATAGAAGTCATGGATATTTTTAATGATTATGTGACTCATAGTTTTGCGGCGTATCCAGAGACGTCGTTACCCTATGAGTTTTTTAATAAATTTGTAGAGTTAACGAAGGGGTACCCCGCGTTTGTGATAAAGGATTCCGTGTCCGGGGTGGTGGTTGGTTTCTGTTTCTTACGGTCGTATAATCCCTTTCCGACTTTCAAAGAGACTGCGGAGGTTACGTATTTTTTGCAGAAGAACTACCGGGGAAAGGGTATTGGGTCCCAAGCATTGCAGAAACTCGAGGAGGAAGCGCGGAAGATGGGGATTACGATACTCCTAGCCAATGTCTCTTCAGAAAATCCTCAAAGCCTGCTGTTTCATTTAAAGCACGGGTTTGTGGAATGTGGGCGGTTCCATGGGATTGGAAAGAAAAAAGGGAAATCCTTTGATGTGGTCTGGTTTGAAAAATCATTAGATGTGCAGAAAAGATAATGTCTGCAAAGGAGGAGTTAAGGCTCTGCGATGAGGAAATCGCTGATGATGTGTTTTGCTTCATCAAGGCTGGTATATTCTTTTACTGAAAAATGTGGGACGTGCTTTGGGGAGATTCCTCGGATCATGGTGCTGAGGTTGTTTGGCCAATATTCTTTTTGATATAAGGCAAGAACCGGGACGACGGGTAAACCTAGTCGTGGGCGGAGGTACGCATGTGCTATTTCAATGCCGGTCCCCAGGCTAGGGGTGGAGACCTCAAAGATCGCTGCGATGATATCTCCTTCGATTGCTTCAATCATTTTATTGCGTACAAAGATTTTTCGTTCGAATTCATCAGCCGGGAGAGGACCGATTGCTTGTTGGAGTTTCTGCATCGCCTCTTCATAGGTTTTCCCTGTGGTATGCTCGGTGGCCACATCAAAACCCTGTTGTTTAATGCTGGTGATGAGAAATTCGTGTACAGAGGATCGTTCTTTTCGGTCTTTTGCACCCTGAATCGCCGCTCCATAGAAGACTCGTTTCATAGGAGAATCACAACCGTTTCACTTTTTTAAACGTTTTTCCTCTGAAGACATGAAGTGAATCAGTGTTTTGGTTTTGTGTAGGTCCGTCCCGCCCAGGTGATCGTTTTCGTAAATGCGGATGCGAACGCGTTTTGTGCAAGCAACAGAAACACCAAGGGAGTCAAGAGTGCGTAGCCTATCTTTGAAGGATAGCGTTCTTTTGGGTATATCATGGTTTTTGGTAAGATGGTGATCCCAAGCAATCCATAGAGGATCTCGCAGAGGATCATCGAACAAAGCAACACACCAGGGAGGAGGTATCCGAAGAGAAGGAGCAGGATACCCAGTGCGATGATGACCTGGGCTCCAATGAACCCGATGAACGAGCCAATCCAGTAGACGGGGTAGTACCAGCGGACCCAGGTGTATTGCCGCGTCCCCCAGTGGATAAAACTCCGGATGCGTGTCTCTGGTGGGCTTTCCATGATGCATTTTGGTTGAAGATAAATACGATAGCCTGCTTTTTTCACAGAAAGAGTCATCACCAGATCATCAGAATAAGCGGTCCGCCATTGATCTTCGATGTGTAAGGCGTCGAAAAGATTCTTTCGAATCGCCATAGACCCACCCCAGGCAAACGTAGAGCTGGGGTAGAACATAAACACAATGGAGGCCATATTCCAGGCGGAAATCAATAACGTCTTGAGGTTCGAGGGGAAGTACCATCGGTACCCAGTTGTCACCCCAATCCGTTCGTCCTGAAGGGGGAGGACGATGTTCATTAACCAGTGCTTGTCTGGTTTGATATCGCTGTCTGCGAATACCAAAATCTTTGTATTTTGCGTATGCGGTAAACCTGAAAGGAGTGCAGCGACCTTTCCACTACAACCCTGAGCTGGTGTCGTCAAAACTAGGTGAGCGTTTTGGTGATCCTGTAATTGATGCTCAATAATGCTGTAGGCAGAATCATCTGGTGCGTCGACCACAAAGAACACCTCATACTCAGGATACTCCTGGTGAAGGAATCCCTGGATGTTCTCCAGGAACCCGGGACCAGTGCCTTTGCAGGGGACAATAACAGAAGCAGAGGGAAAATAAGCTGGGAACACGGTTTTCTTGGTTTGTCGGAATGCTACAAGCCAAAGACCGATGATGATGCATTCCCCAAGAATCCCAATGATTCCAAGAAGAATCAAACTTTCAAGGATCATATGTTCCAACAGGGTATTGTATCCTTTGTGGGTTTTTAGAGATATACCCTACGAAAAACATAAGAAATTCAACGATGAAAGCAGACCTCCTGACGAGATGTTTATTAAAAGCTGTCAAGGATATCATTGTTGTGAGGAACAATTTTGGTTAACAGAAATGATACTCCGCATCTGAAGGAACTTCAGATGGTTGATGTGCAACCGGTGTTTATCCTTGGGGTGCATCGGTCGGGGACAAGCATCCTGTATAAAATGTTGACGGCGACCGGTTGTTTTAACCCAGTCATCGCGTATCATCTCATCAGCTATGATCAGCTCCTTGTCAATCACCATGAGGGCAAAGATCAAATCGCAAAACAGGAACTGACCAACTCATTACGAAAAAACGGGCTAACCGATAGAGGAATCGACCAACTGAAGATTACCGCGGATTTCGCAGAGGAATACGGCTTCTTACTTGGTGCTCGGACCGGGCAGATGCGAGTGACGAAAAAAAACATTGCGCTGTTCACCGAGCTGTGCAAAAAAATTACTTATATGTCCGGAGAAAAAAAACCGATTCTCCTGAAGAATCCCTATGATTTCCCAAATTTCCTCTTTCTCAAAGAGATGTTCCCTACTGCTCGGTTTGTGTTCATTCATCGCCATCCCCAAAAAACGATCAGTTCGACGCTTCAAGCAATTCGGATGCTCCTAAAGGAAAAAAACCCATATACCGCCAGGTTGTCAAAGACATATGATCGGTGGTATAGCAATCCGCTCCTGCTCCTGCCACTGCGATTCATCTTTCGTTTTTTTGCAGAAGGCTGTGTCGTACTTCTCACCTGGTACATAAAAAGATCAATAAAGTATTATCTAAAAAACGTAAAATGTCTCCAAAAAAATGAGTTTATCTCGATTACGTATGAAGAACTCTGTGATCATCCGCAGGAAACAGTGGAAAACATCCTGCAGACGTTTCAGATCACCAGGGAGACGTCTGTCGATGTCACTGGGATGATGAAGCCTCGGCAGGTGAAGTCTGATCCTGCGGTTCATACACTTCGATTCTCTATCAAAAAATCCTTGAAACAATATTATGATTTGTTCCAGTATTCAATCGATAACTGACCTGGTTTATTTCTATGGTGCGATACTGGTTTGGTTTTCCGGTCCGATCCGTTTTAATGTCCCTTGTTGGTTTCCTGGATTATAGATCAGGGTGGTGCTGCGGCTTGCATATCTCTTCCTTCTCCACAAACTCCGTATAGTATTTTCACCACAAAGCTCCCCTAAAGAAAGATCAATACTCTTTTTTTTATCCACTCTTTTCTTAAAAGAAGTGGCGTATCGGGAAATCCTGATACCCAATGACACCAACCCAGATGGTTTGATTAAATCCTTGGATGGTGATGTTAGATCGTAACACCACTTTGAGCTGATCTGGGATGAAGTGTTCCCCAAGACGTGGTCGAAGCTGAGTGAGTGGGATGAACATATCACCCTGAAGTACGGTAGTGCTCTGAGGGAGAATAAGGCCATCGGGGAGCGTCCCATTGCTGATCATCCGGGATTTTGTTCCATCGACTCGGAAGATCTGCACGGTGATATCCTTCGCAAGCAATGTCAGATTATTTGGGTTTGTGATTGAAAAGGTTATGGTATCATGCAACCCGTTTTTCAAGGTATAAGTGTATTCACCGGTGAGAGAGGCTTCGGTGGGGAGATCAGAGAGGAGTCGTTCAAGCTGTGGGGGGACGATGTCGGCTTCTACAGAGATGTTCATGGGTTTTCGAACCCCAGCGACAGAGATGATGAGAGAACCGGTCAGGTTCATCTGGAGGGATTCCGCATCTAAGGCTTTTAGTAGAATCCATCCGCTCCCTGAAAGCTGTTTGGTTGTTTTTGCTGGGATGCTTGCCCCTTGGATGCTGATGGATCCAACAGAGACATCTGTTTCTGTGGTGACGCTTGCGGTGAGATTCTCTACGATGATGTCGATGCTGTTCGGGTTGCTTATCTCGATGATCCCACTGAAATTGATGCCTTCTTGGGTGATGTGGCTGAAGTCCGCGGAGAGATGAATCCGGGGAAATTGAAACTGCTCTAGGATGTCATTCAGAGTCGTAACGATGGTGAACTTCAGAGGGAATGTTTTTTTGATGATTCCAAAAAACATGGTGCCGAAATCCCCTGAAAGATGACTGGTGAGATGATGCGGGAGCAATCCATTGAACTGGATGCGAACGGTTGTGTTGAATGTCCGGTTCTCATGTGCCTTTGTTTCTCCCCCCGGCAGGGTAAGTTGATTGATGGTATGTCCGTTCTCATCGACGGTAATCATGGTGAGATTGGTAAGGAGAATGGAAAACGAATTAGGGTTGTTTATGGAGAGGGTGGCTTGGAGGAGTGCTTCTTCTGAGGTGATGGTGAGGATCTCAAGAGAAAGTGTCATTTCCGGTAGTTCCATCTGCTGGATATCAAGGAAGAGAAAGGCGCCTACGACGATATTAAGAATCGTTGCTGCAACGAGGATAATGACGAGTATTTTTTTCATAACTCCCTATGGTGGCAAAAAAACATTTATATTTATAAGATATTTTCTATATTAATATACTTTTTCCATCAGGTATAAAGAACGAAGGATTTTTTGCGTCTCTTATGTCTTTGGACTTTTCCTTTTTGAATAATAGAAAATATCGGTATGTTTCGTGTACCCTAGCTGCTCGAACACCTTCATGGAAACCGTGTTCCATTCTTCGATGAGGCAGGCGACAATATCAATCCCCTGTGCTGAAAAGTACTGCTCGACGGTAGCAACCAACCGTCGTCCGATGCCTTTCTTCTGATAGGAGGATGCGACGACGAGTCGATTAATCCACCCTTTGCGTCCATCATGGGTTCCGACGACCGCTCCAATGATTTTTCCCCCAGAAACTGCGACGAGAAAATAACAATTCGGTTGCTGGAGTTGAGATGCGATGTTTTTTTTACTATCACGACCCTTTGGTCGAGATGGGATGTTACCATCCTTCCATAAGGCGAGGACTGCAGCATAATCCTTCATCGTCATCACACGAATCATCACTTTTGGCTCTTGGGATCTCATAAGATGACACCATACAGGGAGGGTGGATGGAAAAGAATGATGCAGGTTGTTTTTGAACGTTTCTATTCCTATCACAGAGGTCTTAAAGGACTTGAGGTCGACTGATTGTTCGATACAGGATGATGTTTGAGGCGACCAATCCGATAATGGGATACAGTAAAAGAAAACCGGCTAACGGGGCGACGCTCATCAAAAGAATCGGGATGTTACACCAGTTAATGGTATATTGAAGCACGACGTATGCGCGGATCTCCTGTCGACGAAACGAGTGGAGATGTAACATTTTATAGGTGACAACAAAGAAGAAGACATTAAAGAGGAGAAGCAGGAGAATCAAGAGATCATGCAGATGGATTATTCCAAACACTATCGGGAGAAAAACACCAAGGGTGTAGCAGACGCCTAAAAGATACGCAATAATGTGAAAAGAACGTGGGACTCGTAGGATGTTTTGTTCCAGGCGTACTCCTAGTCTTGTCGAGAGATGCTGGGACTTAATCAGGTAGTCATGATCTGCATCTTTCATTCCTCCTGCGATGAGATTAAGATTCAGGGTCTGGAGAAACGCTAGGACACAAAGGATACCAATTAGGTAAGTAAAGTGAAATGAGACGGTCGCTGCACCAAACAGAACGCCGACCATGACGGAGGCGGCAAGGATGAAATCCATCCCGGTGATCCGTTTACTGTACACATCATACAGGATAGCAAGAAGTATCCCTAGCAGATAGAGAAGCAGAAGGAGAACACCATAAACATAGAGGGTCAATAAACATCCAAGGAGGAACACCAGCACGATGTACAATAACGCATTTCTCTTCGAGATACTACCACTGGGCAATGGTCTTTTATTTGTTGCTGCCATGAGGCGGTCGACCTCGATGTCGATATAATGATTAAAAGCAAATCCGACGACATGGGCAGATAAACCAATCAGGAACAAGATGGTGAGGAGAAACAGGTTTTTTTCACCCATCGCAATCGCGCCAGTGAGTGGGATGATAGAAGTAAGAAAAATGAAATGAGCACTGGATAATTTTGCGTATTCAAAGACCGTTTTCTTCAGACTTGTGTTCATCCTGTACTCCAGTTCCTGAGGAGAATTATAAAAATGAATCCCCTATTTTATTGCTTGGATAACACGCACAGCACTAAATGTCACTCGATGGTCGCTGTGGATCTTCAAACCAGCATCTTGCAGGATTTTTGGAACATCGGATTGGATAAAACCAGGATAATACTTACTTTCATACAGTTTGACAAAATGAAAAATCAAGAATTTTTTCACGGATGCCTCCGGGAGAGCATAATCGATAATCACAATTCTTCCTTTTGGTTTTGTCACCCGGATCATCTCCTGTAACACCTTGGCTCGTACCTCAGGAGGCATGTCATGGAGAGCAAGGGAGATGCAACAAAGATCAAAAAAATCATTATCGAAGGGGATGTGTGTCGCATCAGCAGAAAGAAACGTCACCTGAGACGAAGAAATGGTTTTTTTCGCGATACGAAGCATATCCGGGGAAAGGTCAATACCGATAACAGTATATCCCTTCTTTCCAAACGCGGCTGCTTGCTTGCCAGTCCCAGTCGCAACATCAAGGATCAGAGAACCGGATGGTGCTTTGACGATATCAACAACATGATATCGTATCTGGGAAATGAACGGTTCCATCAGATTATACAATGGAGCCCATCGTTTGAAAAGATTCTGAACATAGGGATAGTATTCTTCGCTCACCACAAGTCCTCAGAAAGTATCTTACTTACTTCATCGGTCAATTAAATGAATTGGGAGAATAATCCAATCATATAATCCAATCCAAGCAACACGAGAGCCACCAAGATAATAATCAGTAAAATCCACAGAGCGAACTTAATCATTTTCCAGACGACAAACACAATAATGATAATGGCAATCAAGGCAAGCCAAATAGGGATAAACATGGTTTTTTTCACCTCATTGCTTGGTTAGCTCAAAAGATGCCCCTTGATCATTGCTGAGGAGGAGCCGATTTGATGCAGGAAAACTATAATTTAACGTAATCCCTGAGCCTCCCGAAAGGAAGGTTATTTTCTGATTGGCAAGCGTATAATCATAAACACCAGAGAGGGAGAAGAATCCTAGTGGGCCATTTCCTGTGATGGTCACCTTGTTATTGGAATCAAAAGTCATAGAGACGCTTCCATCTTGGATTTCCCAGGTTCCAATAAATTTGCTTTTTTCATCTAAACAACCACTCAGGATACAGAGACTAAGCAGCAATAGCATTCCAACTACACCAAAGAGTTTCTTCATAAGTTCCTCAGCGATTGCATTTCTTCAGATGTTTATATAGATTGTGTCATCCCATACGATTTCCAAGAAAACCACCCGTTTCTCTGTAATCATTCTTTTTACTCTAGAGTATATTTTTCTAGGTTTGATTACATCATGTCTCATTATTTATTGTTCATCAAACGTTTCATGGAAAAATAATTTATTCATATCAAAACATTTAAATCAGAGAACCACCATTTGAAATAGTGGAAGTATATAAAAACCTATAGATTAGGGAGGCGAAAAAATTATGAAAATGAAAGCAATATTAATAGGAGCGATGCTTCTATTTGGAGCTAGTGTTTTTTCCACGATGACAAGTGCCCAGAACTATCAACCAGGAACCGACATTTCCTCAAGGAGTTTTTCCTGGTCTGATAACTTTGACTCCTACGCCGCAGGTAGTCTCCTAGGCGGACAAGGCGGATGGTTCCCCTGGGAAGATGATCCAGCTGCAGATGCAAACGTCACAAACGTTCAATCTCATAGCCCTTCCAATTCCGTGGAGATTAAGGGTGGCTGCGATATGGTACATCGGTGGGAAAATGTGAATTACGGGAATTGCACTTTCAGAGCCTGGGCGTATGTTCCCGCAGATTTCGATGGATCCATCTACATTATCTTGTTAAGTCTGTACAACGGTGCTTCCTCAAAATGGGATCTGCAAATCCACTTCAACTCTGCTACGTTCATGCTTGAGGATTATGATAGCAGTAATGCAACACCCTATGTGATCGACGGGTGGGGTGAGGTTCGTGTGGAGATTGATTTTGTCAACGACTGGCAAAAAGTCTATTACAATGACCTCCTCTGGCTTTCCAAGAGTTGGACTCAGGGAACAAGCGGCGGTGGTGTGCTAGCGTTAGACGCAGTAGATCTCTGGGGTGAAGCTGGAACCCAGATCTATTATGATGATGTGTCTGTCTGGGGGATGGAGGCACCTTCACAGCCTGAGTTAGAAATCGGGCCAATCACTGGTGGTTTTGGTCTGAAATCATCAGTCAAGAACACGGGTATTGGTGATGCAACCAATATCGTCTGGAACATCACTCTTGATGGAAAACTCGTGTTCCTTGGTAAATCATCCTCAGGCACCATTGCATCTATGACACCCGCTGGTGAAGAAATCATAAAAGCAGGGTTCATCCTCGGCTTTGGGAAGACCAATATTGTGGTGACCGCAACCTGCAACGAGGGAAAAACAGCGGAAAAGACCGCCAGTGGATTTGTCCTGGGACCCTTTATCCTTGGAGTCAAATAGACTCCTTTTCTTTTTTTCTTTTTTTTATCAATAAAAAAATAAGACCAGAAAATGATGGTTTTCCACTGTTTTAGATTCGTACTCCTACAACGAAGAAAAAGAGTTTGAATCCTCTTGCGGTTTGAGTCACTGGCTCACCACCAGGGTATTCCACGGTTACTGTGATTTGCAGTCGCCCGATTCCGATGGGGATCCGATCGGTGATCACCGTAGCGGTTGATTCTTCAGTAAGGGTGCTGATTGTGCCGGTGGAAAGGGAATCAATCCGTTTCAAAAAACCACCGGTGACTGCGACACTCCAGTCCACGGAGGTGGCATCCGCATCACCAACATTTTTTATCACAACTGAGATTTTGTTAAGTCTCCCCCGCATGCTATCGATCGTCAGCTTTGGGGATCCCTGTGTTGTTGGGGAAGTATCAGATGATGAGTCCCCAGGGTTGGTGGTAAATGAAGGGACGTAGTTTTCGAATCGAAGATACCCTAACCAATACAGTCCACCAAGCAGGAGAAGGACTATGATGATGATGATGCCGGCAATTGTTCGCTTTTTCATAGATGGTTTTGACTCGTTCCCTCATATTTTAATTGGTTTTCCATCTATATAAATCTGTGGAATGAGGTCAACAGGAGGAAATTCTCTGTGGATATCTTCTTTGTTCCAGATGATCGCCCTAGGTGGTACTCCACGAAATGATTGTCTTTTTTTTGATATTAAACGTGTTTTTTATTGGGAAACATTTATAATTACTCCAGATATTCCCGCATACATTCAGGAGGCGAACTATGAAAAAAACAATCATATGTGTGTTGATATTAACACTATTAGGCTCTTGTGCAGTTATCCCGGCAATGGCAACCCCGGAAATCACCGGTGTACGGGGTGGATACGGTGTCGCTGCTACGGTTGTTGATGCAAATGGATTTGATTGGGAAATCGAGTTAACAGGAGCACATATCCTTCAGGGGGGAATAACGGAAGGAGCTATCTCAGGGAGCAATACGACCACCATTCGGACGCCTATCTTCCCACCGTCGCTGGGGATAGGAAAGATCAATATCACCGTGTCGCTGATATTTGTTATCCCCTTAATCGTCGAGGAACGCCATGCGTTCATGCTTGGACCATTTGTCTTATTTATGCAGTAAAAAGAAACAGGCAATAAAGACGAAGAACATAGCAAGAGAGAACATCCCTCTTCTTCCCCTTTTTTTCTTTTTTAAGAAATCCTAGCTTTATCCTCTGATTCACAGGTCAGCAGTAATCGTGTTTTTCGTATAGGTACATATATTCCAAGGTGGATACGTTTTCATGCGTAATGACCGGTTAGAAAAGAAAATCGATGCGTCTTTTGTCAGCATCCGTCGTCTGCTTCTCTTGCTTTTTGCAACATTGCTGTGTTATTCCTGTGCGTTTTTTGTTCCGCTCCTGTTTCTCTTTCAGATCTCCCGGTTCCTGAACCTTGGTTTTCTTCCACATCTTTTTCTCTTCAGTGTCTGCATCGCTGTATCATACCTCATCCTCGTTGCTTCAATGATCTGTTTCTCCACTGTGTTCATCCGGGTATTACGGGTGCGATACACGGAGGGAGAGTATGGGACGACGATTAAGGATAAGACTGGTTTTAAATTCATTCAGAGTTGGGCGTTGTATTTCCCCACCTATAAAGTGATTGGTTTTTTGAATCTCCCACCTATCAAAGTCGCCTTCCTTCGGATGATCGGCTGCAAGATAGGAAAAAACGTGGTGCTGGCGGGGGACGAATGGATCTTCGACCCGTATGTAACCGAGATTGGGGATAATACCACGATTGGTGCTCGGTCGCTGCTCACCGCACATATCGGGGAAGGACATCTCATCGTCAAGAAAATACGGATTGGGAACAATGTTCTCATCGGTGGTGAGTGTTTCATCATGCCAGGGGTGACCATTGAAGATAATGTGGTGGTGGGAGCGAAAAGTCTGGTGCTGAAGGACACGGTGCTCAAAGCAGGGAGAAGGTATGCTGGTGTCCCTGTTCATGAGATTGGTCTTAAAGAATCTGCGGTGACGACATCATGATTTGTCGTAGGAAGAAAAATCAATCTGAAAGATATGTAAATAAATCATCGGGTGATTCTGTTTCGCATCAGGTGAACCTTGTATGATGGATTATGCAACCTATATGGATGCGTTGGATCGCCAGCTGAGCCAGTACCTCCCGCAACCAAACACCCCTTTGTATGATGCGCTGGTTAAACCAAAGGACCTGTTCAGGGTGCCGCTACGCGAGGCAGAACCACTCCAGTTTGCTTGTATTAAAAAAGCGTTTCATCATAACTATACCAACAGCAGGTTTTATAAGAAGTTCTGTAATGAAAAAGGAGTCACTCCTGATGATATGAAGACATATGAGGATCTTGCAAAGATCCCGCTGATCCCAGATAAATTCTTCAAGGATTATCCCTCAGGGAAGGAGTTCGCGGTGTGGTTAGCGAATATTTACACGGGAGAACTTCCCCCCATCAAGGTTTCGCAGAGGAACCCAACCTATGATGATGTCCTCAAAGCGTATTACGCAGCAGGAGTCATTGTCTCCTATAGTAGTGGGACGGGGGGCCGATACACCTTCATTCCTCGGAATAAACAGACGTTCATGAACGCGGAATACGCACTTGCCAAAACATTGGTCGGCATGGCGTATCCTTTCTGGAAGTATGACTCGTATGGGTACCTGCTGATGCCTCATCCAAAGAAGAACCTTATTTTCGCTGGGAGAGCACTTGAGGTGTACTTTGATGCCGTCAAGGACGTCAATGTCGCCATCGACCGTGAGGTCACCACTGAGCTTGTTCAGATAACCATGGGTCGGACCAAGGGACTGAAAAGCGACCTGGTCCGTTATTTTTCATATCGGATGCAGAAGAAGATGATCGATAATATCATCACCTGGTTAGAGACACATGACAAAGCAAAGGACACCATCACCTTGTTAGGGGCTCCGTATATCCTGTATGCGGTGATGGAGAAGCTTAAGGCACAGGGGAAAAGCTTTGATTTTGGGGAACGTGGAGCTGTTGCGACCGGTGGTGGCTGGAAGGGGCTGCGAAACATCACCTCCTCAGAGTTCCGCACGGAGGTCAACAAGGTCCTGGGGATCTCAGAGCGATTGGTGTTTGATGTCTACAGCATGGTGGAGGGGAACGGATGGATGATCCATTGTCCAGAGGGTCATTATCTCCATGTCCCCTACACGTATTATAAAGCA
>JALOTN010000085.1 GCA_025457885.1 Thermoplasmatota archaeon
TTTCTGAAGAGGTAGGTATTGCAGGGGAAAGATGGTGAGTTCAACCATGCTTTGACCCGCAAGGTCGTTTTGGTTTCCTAAGAGGACAGGTCGTTCGGGGTACGGGAGGGGGGAGACATAGGTTGCTCTGTTTATTTTTATATTATTTTGTGTGGTTGGTAGTGTTCCTATTTTTTGTGGTGGTTGTGAGGGGTAGAGGTTGTATTGTCCAGGGAGTCGTTGTCTCTGGATAGAGAGGATTTGGATGGTGGTTGCTTTCATGTCGTTTGGTAAGGCGATGCGAAGGTGTTTTGCTGGCAGTACTGGTTTTCCGTCCTCTGTGAATAATGAACAATCCTTCATGGTGATATGGTCGTATCCTTGGATGGTGTCAAAGTACAGGTCTTCTTCTGAGAAAATGATAGAATATTGTATCTGATAGTTTTGTTGTTGCGCCCTCTGGTTTTCAATAGTACTGTTTGCGGTAGGTGTTTGGTTTTCGTCTTGGATTTGTTGGACGAGTGGCGAGGTTTTTATCGGAGATGAAAGGACACTGGTGCTGAAGGTCCCAATTAAAAGGCTTACAAGGGTGATGCCAAGCATCACTTTTCTAAAATTCTTTTGTAACTTTTCTTGCATGAACTTTAATCCCCTATTGAAAGGTAATATTTCACGGGTTTTATTTAAATGTATCTTTGTTCATAGTAGTATAGGGGGAGTTGTGTTGGCGGGTATTTTCATTTTGGTATTTTTCCAGGGCATCTTTAAATACCTTCATTGTTAAAAGTTAACACGAAACAAGATATCATATGTTAGGTGAAAAATAAGGAGAAGGAACACCCATGAACGAAGGACAACAAGAAGAAAAAGGAAAACAACAACGATTCATCGAACTAGACATACTCCGAGGATTCGCTATCCTCTTCATGATCATCCTCCATCTCCTCTGGGATCTCGATTATTTCGGCATCCTTCCTCTGAATACAAATCTCTATTCTCTCAACCTTATCGTCCCTGTCATCTTCTTCTTGCTTGTAGGGATCTGCCAAGCAGTTAACAACAACCGATACCAAAACCAACCAAAAAAAATGTATCTTCGAAGCATCCAACGAGGATTATGGATCCTGAATCTTGGCATACTCTTCACCCTTCTGACTGCAATCTTCCTCCCCGGTCGACCCATTCTCTTCGGAGTCCTCCACTGTATCGGATGCTGTCTGATCCTCAGCACGCTCCTTTTAAGATTCAAATCCACCAACATAATTTTTGCTGCTCTGGTTATCGTCACCGGGTTAGCCTTAGGATTTTTCTTTACAACCGAGAATCCAAACATGGTTGAACTCGCAGCGGGCATTCATGAATCCAATGTGGCAGCCCATACCATAGATTATTTCCCAATCCTTCCCTGGTTCGGTGTTTGTCTGCTCGGCATCACCCTAGGAAACATCCTGTATAAAGACAACAAAAGGAGATTTCCCCTGCCAGACTTATCCCACTATAAACCGACCAAACCCTTTTCCTGGCTTGGGCAACATTCATTAGCAATCTACCTGGTCCATCAACCCATCATCGCAGGATGCTTAACTCTCATCCTCTGGTTTTAACCAGTAATAAACGTCATTTTCAATCCAACAATGGAACACCAGACGAACGCAGGAAAACAACAGAAGGCTTCTGTGACTGCTATCCCATCGAAATGAAAGAGAAAAACAGTAGAACCTAATGCGATGAGCACCAGAACCATAGCAAGAAGCCCAATAGTTCTTTCAAAGACATTATATCCACTGGTCACCCCGATTATCAACAACCCGAATGCGAGAAGGATAAAAAATGACGCCGAGGTAAAAAAATGAAGGGTAAAAAATGTTTCTGGAAAGAGCCCCACGCCAATCAATGCAAGGGAACTGAGCGCGAGCACATATGCACCGAGTTTATTCGCAAGAATCTTCATCAACCCAATAGAGAAAATCAAGGCAAGAAATCCACCAATAATCATTCCGTAGTTGAAGAGAAAAGCTGAATTTTCTTGGATACCAAGATCACTTAACGCATTCTGCGTCCAGGTGAACCAAGGTGACGATGCAATCGAAAGACCAAGACTGGTGAAGATCACCAAGGGCAGGAACATACCACATACTCCCGCAATCCGAGTAATTCCAAGGTGTCCCCTGCTATTCTGCTGCCTCATCAACTTTGTTGTGGGTTTATATAGTATTTATAATTTTTGATTATTCTATAGGTATAAAAAAATTGACGTGAATTCTACCCTGGTTACACTGATTTTCGATACAGGTACAGACCAATCAGAAGAGCAATGAAAACCAATACGATATCAAAACCGGGGATGCCTTTCTGAACTTCTTTCACAGATACGGTAGCGGAATAGGGACTTATCGCATCATTATTGTCCATCACCTCTAATGTTACGACAAAAGAACCAGCAGCAGAAAAAATCCAGGTAATTATGGGGGTTGTCATCCAGTCCGTATCATAGGTACCATCCCCATTGAAATCCCATCGATATCCAACAATAGTACCGTCTGTATCATTACTCAAAGAAGCATCAAAAGTCACCTCTTGACCTACGTTTGCTGTCATAGGAGCAATACAGGTGGCAATCGGTGGATTATTGATGAAGATTACCCCTTGTATGGTTGCAGTGGTATTTGCCATACTACTTCGCCCATCATCATCAACCACCGTTAATGTGACGATATATAATCCAGGGTCAGCATAGGTATGTTCCGGTGAAATATCAAGAATCTGACTACTCCCGTCACCAAAGTTCCAACGATAGAAGATAATCGTACCATCAGGATCGATGCTTTGTGATCCATTGAAGGATACGGTTTGGTTCAATTTTGTAAGATACGGACCCCCAGGATTTGCAACCGGTTTTTGATTCTCTGGAGGACGCTGTTTCGTTGTAAAGAACCAGATATCAGACTGATTCTGCTGCAGACTATCATTAGCAACAACATACCAAGCATAGGTGGTATCAAAAGGAAGCGTGAAACTACAGGAAGCATTTTTTCCATTCACCACATTACGAACATATCCGACCCGTTGATTATTCACCGCATTATAGAACGAGACTTCTGATATAATGTCACTGTCAGGATCACTGATGGTCACCCATAAGGTCACCGATAATCCTACATTCTCTCGATCATCTGATGGCGATGGGTTCGAAGGCTTTAATGGAGGTTGCAAGAACACGCCACGTGGATAATGATCACGACCAGAACCAATGGAATACGGCCTATCACCAAACCCATCATGGTCCCGATCTACATAGTTGTAATCATCCCAAGAATTGCCAATAGTTCCATTATCCCATTGATTGCTCCCTTGTTCCCGTGCATTAATCGCATTCTCAAAAAACTCATTCAGATACATCACATTGTTTCTGCTCAGCGTTGTCGCAGAAAGCGCCGTAGAACTCATATTGCGGAACGAGTTATTATAAATCTGACAACCCGTCCGTTGTAGATTAATACCGACTTGACCATGATTAAAAACATTTTCAGCAATGATACAATCCGTGGAATCAAGGGTGATACCACTCACGGTATTATTGATAAAATCATTCTTCTGGACGACATCGGTGGTATCTCCAGTCAGAAACGCCCCATAAAATTTATTCTTTGTGAATATGTTTTGTGTCATATTCATATTCGAACAATCTTTACTATAAACACCATAGGTATTCGAGGAAAAATTATTGTCATAGAGAATGTTCCTCATCGAAGAACGAATATTTAACCCTGAATCAGTTGAATTGGAGATGATGTTGTTCGAAAATACATTGTTATTTGAGGAAAACACAAACACGCCTTTTGTATCGTTGATGATGTTTCCACTGATCATATTATCATCGGATGAATCGAGATAGACCCCCCAAAGGGAACAATCTGAAATGTTGTTCTTTTGAATAACGACGTTATTTGATGTGATATGGATGAGTGCACCATTTTGAGAGGAGATGAAGCGGTTAGGGTCTTTAATAACAAAGTTTTCTATTGTGACAAAATCAGTAGTTATCTCGATAAGATATTTATGTTCAGCATATCTCGATAGATTACTTGGTTGATCATCGATTCCACCAATGAGTGAAATCCTTTTATTAATCACAATAGTTTCGTTGTAGTTTCCACTGAACACATAAACGGTATCACCATCCGTTGCAAGGTTGATCGCTTCCGTAATCGTCCTAAGCGGATGCTCAGCAGACCCATCCCGAGGATAGGAAAAACTATCATCCACATAGATTTCTCTACCTGCAGCATTTGAATACCCTGTGAGATACAATAACGAAAGACTATTTAATAATAAAAAACCTAGGCTTACCACCATGAAAATTGAACGTTTTGTGCTCATTCACCCATCCTTCCGATGAGAGATGCATCATATCACAGAATTAAATAGTTTTCCGACCATAAACTTTTAAGGAAACTCCCAGTATTACAATATATATGAAAGTCTGTCTGGGTGGGACGTTTTATCCGCTCCACAAAGGACATCAGCAACTCCTGAGAAAAGCATTTCAGGTGGCTGGACCACAGGGATTTGTTTTTATTGGTCTAACTACTTCTGCAATGGTGAAGAAAAAAGGACCTATTGCCTCCTTCGAAAAAAGGAAAACCATACTCATGCAGTTTATACAAGAAGAACGAGTCTCTCCAAAAGTATCTATCCAACCACTGACAGATAAATATGGACCTGCGTTGCATGATGATTTTGATGCGATCGTGGTTTCCCCGGAAACTGAAAAAACTGCAGAAGACATTAATCAAAAACGCATCGAGCATGGGAAACAACCTTTACAAATCTTTGTCATTCCCTTCGTCCTCTCCGATGATGGCAAACCGATTAGTTCTACGAGGATCCGCCATAAAGAAAAGGAAGATTCTACAAGATTAGATTTAAATAGAATAATGATATCCGCAGAAGCAAGGTGACTATACATGGCCTATGTGATCTTTGAAGTCAAATCAGCAGAAGCAGGAAAAATACAAACCATGCTTCAGGATGATATTGTCAACCGACAAAGTATCGTGATACGTGATGCCAATTCCTTAGATATCAAAGAGGCAGTGTCGTATTTGAAAGTCGAGGGAAGCGCTGAAGGACTCAAACGCGCTGAAGAGCTTGCTAAGGAACTCGGGATGGAAAAACTCCCAGAGAAAAAAGCAAAAAAGATCGAAGAGAAAATCAAGGAACAAGAGGATTCTGCCGCCACCGGTATGGGTATGATCTTCGATTAAGACCGTTACAATTCCCAACACTCTTTTAATTCTTTTTTCAATGTTTTTATGATGGATGAAACATCATCATTCCCCTTGATAGTATCCTCAAATCGTTCGGGATGTGATACTAATTGTCCAAGTTGGGAGATGAAGCATTTACCAAGCCATTGAAGATTATACCCACCCTCCAAGGTACAGACAATCCGGGGTTGGATGTCCTGAAGACGTCGAATCATTTCCCCAAAAAAATTCGCAGAAAGCTTCAACCCACCTAGCGGATCAGCATGATGAGAATCATATCCTGCTGAGACAATGATGAGATCCGGTTTGAACTGTTGTGTGATCGGCAGGAAAATCTCATCGAACAACTGGGAGAGCCCTCGCTCATCATGGCCAAAACCAAGGGGGGCGTTTATGGTATATCCTTTGCCAGCATCTTGCCCTATCTCACAAGCATCACCGGTCCCCGGGTAATGCGGGGAGAGATGAAACGACATGTACATCACATCTTTGCGTGAATAGAAGATTGATTGCGTCCCGTTCCCATGATGCACATCATGGTCAAAGATGAGTATTTTTTTCCTTTTCTTTGCTAGTTCATGGGCTGCAATCCCTGCATTATTAAACAAACAAAACCCCATGGAACGTTCCTGAGATGCATGATGACCTGGTGGTCGAACAAGCGCATAGGCATTCTGCGCATCCCCGTTGATGACCGCTCTGCATACCTGCAAAACTCCCCCTGCAGCGAGTCGCGCCGTCTCATAATCAGATTTGCTGACGTACGTATCCAAATCTATCCAAGAGTCCCCTTGTTTGCTGATTTCCTTTATCTTTTCAATCATCTCAGCTGAATGAACCTCATATAACAACTTCTCTGAAATCATTTCAGGTTTAATGAACTGAAGGGTGTTATAAAACGAGGTTTGTTCCAGGGCGTCCAGCATCACATACAGACGATCTGCGTTCTCCGGATGATCCGCAGTATCATGCTTATTAAACTCATCGGAAAATACGATCTGAGTTGTCATACAATCGAGGATGAACATGGAGGAACTGTTTTATAATTATTCCTTCGAAGCTTTATAGTATGTCTAATGTGTTAATGGGTCAAATCACCATGGGGAACTGAGGTTATGAAAAGTATGTTTTTAGGTCTCTCTCCGAATTATCTTTATTATCAGACAAAACCACCTCAATTAGTTTCTGAGCTACACCATCCTTATTTTCTTTCGTTTCCTTCGCGAGCAACTGATGCAAAAACAGCTAGGAAAAAACTGGTAGACCAATGGACTAAAAACAAAGAAGACCACCCAAAATTATCGAAGATTACTGGTATCGGAGAAATAGAGACGTATCGCAGTTTTTGTGATTTCTCAAAAAAACGAGACGTCTTCAAGGTTTATACAAAAGAATCCTACCTGGTCCCAGAGATCAGTGATTATCTTTTTTTCGAACATGATCTCTTCACCGCTGAGCATGACATCCCCTATCATCAGCGTGCGTTAGTGGATCTTGCAGCGGAAGGAAAAACCTGGCTGTTTGATACAGGAGGCGAAAAGAAAAAACTCAAGGTGCTCATCTATGATATCGAGACAACCCAGTTCGAAGAAGGAAAACCTCAGATTCCCATCGACATCCTGGGGTACGCCTGCTTTGATGTTGCCATAGAATCAGAGAAGAACCTGAATACCGAAGAGTTCAGTTTTGAAATCAGAGACACTCCAGCGCATTGGAAAGACGTAGAGGTCAAACAATACTCTGCTCAATCCATCGATGAGGAGATCGCCAATCTTTTAATTTTCTGCAAAGAAGCAAAAGAATCCGACATCATCTCAGGCCATAACATCCTTGGTTTCGACAACGTACATGTGCATGGTCGGATAAACTGGATGTTGAAAAACAAACAAAATCAGCTCTCAGATGATGAGAAAAAAACCTTCCAGACCTTCACCTCCTTATATTGTCGGGAGGATAAATCCTTCCATTTTGGTATCATGGGTGCCGATATCGTACAAATGTACCCCTGTAGTTTTGATACCTATCTTGCAGCCCGTAAGTTTTACCCCTGGCTGGATGACTACCGATTAAAATCCCTGGCACCCTTCCTAAACATCTTGGTTGAAAACCGAGTGTACCTCTCACCATCACAGATTAAACTTGATGACCGAACAATGATGTACAATAAGCAAGATGTCCAGGAACAAATCGGTGTGTCGTTGCATTTCCTCCAACAAGCATTACCCTT
>JALOTN010000086.1 GCA_025457885.1 Thermoplasmatota archaeon
TCATCGATCAAAAACACCCCACCCCCTTTCCAGGCTACATCATTTGATTGCCCTGTCGCAGGGTTATAAAAAGTGCCTTCATACTCAGAGGTGTAGACGATTTGATATGTGATGTTATTCAGGATGAGTAGGTCAATTGATGCTCCTGTATCTGCTGCTTTGTCATTGATGATGATCTGAACAGGATCAGACCAGGCGGATTCAAGACCATACTGGTTCTTCGCTTGAGTACGTAACACAAACACCCCAGGGGCCTCCCAGGAAAACGTCAGATACGAGCTGGTCCCTGAGGGAACCAACGGGGTCCATTCTGAGAACGTCCCATTCCCATAATCAAAACGATAACACACCTGTTGATCATAGGGATCTGTGGTCAACGCTGAATAGGTGTACAACGTGTTGTTATACCCTTGGACTTTCCCGGTGTATAAAATTGGGGCGTATGGAAAATCATCATTGCCATAGGTAGAAATCTCCACTATTTTTGCCTCTGACCAGACACCATAGGGGGCGGTGTCACTTTTATACTTCACATGTAATTGATAGGTACCAACCTCATCCCAGTGATGTGTTTCGGTGATACTCGTTTGATTTTGTTCCAACTGCAACCAAGAACTATTCGTCCCATCACCCCAGTCAAACATCCAGAACGAATCAGGATTCAACGTCACGATTGCATACTCATAATCAATCCCGACGTACCCAAAAGTGGTCCCTTCCGGTGTGGTAGGGATGTACATCGGTGTTTTTGATTCTATCACCTGAGATGAGAACAACAAAGGAGAAAACATAAGGGTGGAAAGGGACATGACAAAGAGGATTCTAGAGAGTTTCATTGTACAATTCTTCTTCCCGCTCCTGAACATTAAGAGTGTGTTTTTCTGCATCCCGAAATCAGCTAAAAAACGTTTTTTCTATATTTAAACTTTGTTGGCATGTAGCCAGCTGTCGTTTCATTTTTGTATACCGATTTCGACCGAGAGGTCATCAATCATCCATTTCTTCTGCAGCATCCCTGATGGTGTTTGGACAAACAAGACGGACTTCGAACGAGTTTCCTCCTTGATATGTTCCTTCCATTTTTCCATTGCTTTTTGCGTAGAAGGCTCAAGTCCGATTTCAGTGACGATGCGGTCCTCCACAGCCAAGCTTGCCTCTTTACGCATGGACTGAATCCGTCTGATAAGCTCTCGTGCTAAACCTTCTGCCTCTAACTCGGGGGTGATGGTGGTGTCTAAGAAGAGGGTGATATCCTGGATGGATGCTTTTGCATACTGTTCCTTTTCATGCTCAACCACGTCGAAGTCATCAGAAGTCAAATGGATCTGCTCATCGTTCACCACAAGAACTACTTCTTTTTTCGTCTGGAGTTGCTCATAGAGTTGATGAAGGTCCTGTGTCTCCAGAGCATGGGTGATATGTTTTGCTTTCTCTTTGTATTTTGGACCGAGATGAGAGTATTTTGGTTTGACGGTTTTTATCATAAACCTTGAGGAGTCTTGGGCAAAGGTCACTGTTTTAACGTTCAACTCTTCTTTGATTAAATCGACTAAAGGTTTGGTTGATTTTTCGATTTCTTTTGAGCAGATGACAGTGACAGCGGGGAGCGGGTGACGTCCTTTGATATTGATTTTTGATCGGAGCGCCCGGCCGGATTCAACTAATGCACGGATTTGATCCATCCCTTTCTCAAGCTCTTCATTGACCGCGTTCTTCTCAAATGCTGGGTAATCACAGAGGTGTATGCTTTCAGGCATCCCGGGGGTCTTAAGGTTTTGATACATCTCTTCGGTGATGAAGGGGATGAAGGGGGCGATGAGCTGAGAAAGCCCTATGAAGATTTCATACATGGTATGATACCCGGAGAGTTTATCAGGAGTCATTTCCTCAACCCAGAGTCTTTTCCGGGAACGGCGGAGGTACCAATTACTAAAATCATCTATCACGAAGTTTTCTACGGCTCGGGCTGCTTTATGCGTCTCAAAGGTCTTCATATGGTCTTGGACGGTCATAAGCAGATGATGGAAACGACTCATAATCCATTGATCTAACAGTCCGCGTTTCGAAAGAGGGATTATTTTTTGAGTCGCATCAAAGGAGTCAAGGATAGCATAGGTGGTGAAGAAATTATAGGAGTTCCAATAGGTGAGAAGGAATTTCCCTAAGGTGTCTTTAACTGCTTCTTCGTAGAAACGAGTGGACATCCAGGGTGCGTTAGCGGAGATGAGGTACCATCGGAGTGCATCAGCACCCTCGTGGTCGAGGATGATGGTAGGGTCGACATAATTCTTTTTGCTTTTGCTCATTTTCTGGTTGTCTTTATCAAGGACCAATCCGAGGGTTAGCACGGTTTTATAGGGGTTCTTATCAAATAAAAACGTGGAAATCGCAAGGAGTGAATAGAACCATCCTCTGGTTTGGTCAAGGGCTTCACTGATGAAGTCAATCGGATAGTTCTCCTTGAAAAGGTCTGTGTTTTCAAAGGGGTAATGCCATTGTGCGAAAAACGCTGAACCAGAGTCGTACCAACAGTCGATGACTTCTTTTTCCCGGATCATTTGTTGGTTGCATTTCGGGCAATGGATGATTAACTCATCGACGAAGGGTTTATGTAAATCGTATTTCTCAGGGAAGTCTGTGCTGAGTTCTCGGAGTTCTTGGACACTGCCGATGCAGATGGCATGGTTGCATTTTTTGTTCGAACACGTCCAGATTGGTAAAGGGGTTCCCCAGTAGCGGTCTCGTGAGAGCGCCCAGTCTTTTACGTCTCTGATGAAATCCCCGAATCGTCCTTGTTGTAAATGAGGGGGATACCATGCGATCTGATTGTTGTTTTTCACCAGGGATTCCTGGACTTTTGACATGGCGATAAACCAGGATTCCATCGCGTAATACAACAGGGGTGAATCGCATCGCCAACAGAAGGGGTACTCATGGGAGTGTTTTTTTATGCCAGAAAGCAGACCGCGTTCCTCGAGATACTGGATGATGTTTGGGTCAGCGTCTTTGACAAATTGCCCTCGCCAAAGGGTGACTTCCTCAGGGAACGTCCCATCAAGCTTCACCAGTTGAACCACGGGGAGGTCATAGGCTCGTCCGACAGTATAGTCATCCTCTCCAAATGCGGGAGCGATATGGACAATACCGGTGCCATCCTCCATGGTGACAAAATCAGCTAACACCACAAACCATGCTTTTTTCTCTGGTGATGCGTAGGTGAAAAGCGGTTCGTACTCTGTATGTTCGAGTTCTTTTCCAGTGAATCTATCGAGGATTTCATACTCTTGTCCTTTCAGCAGGACGGCTGCTCGTTGTTCTGAAAGGATCAGTATTTCTCCATTCGAACGGATCTTGATGTACGGTTCGGTAGGATGAACCGCGAGAGCTACATTTGAAATCAACGTCCAGGGTGTTGTCGTCCATGCAAGGAAATATCCTTCTTCGTTTTTTATCTTGAATTTCACGAATATCGATGGATCCTCAACGACTTTATACCCCTGAGAAATCTCATGGGTGGACAGGGCGGTCCCACATCGGGGACAGTAGGGGACGACCTTGTGGCCGCGGTATAATAATTTTTTCTTCCAAGCTTGTTGTAATGACCACCAGACGGATTCGATATACTCGTTTTTTAAGGTGATATAGGGAGTATCCATGTCAAGCCAAAACGCGATGCGCTGCGTCATCTCCACCCAGGCGTGTTCATAGCGGAAGACGCTTTTTTTACATTCCTCATTGAATTTAGCGACACCATATTTCTCTATCGCCTGTTTATCCGCAAGCCCGAGTTTCTTTTCGACTTCGATTTCCACGGGGAGCCCATGGGTATCCCATCCTGCTTTCCGGAGGATATAATGCCCATTCATGGTTTGATATCGGAGGATTAAATCCTTCATGACTCGTGTCAGGACATGACCTGGATGGGGAAGACCATTGGCTGTTGGAGGCCCTTCAAGGAAGATAAAGGGTTTGTTTCCTTTCCGCTGTTCGATTGATTTTTTGAAAATAGCATGGTCTACCCAGAATTTTTGAATTCGTTCTTCGACTTCTTTTGGATTGTATTTCTGTTGAGGTGTTTGCATCATACAGATCCACCAATACTACTTAGGGCGTAATAGGGTTGTCCGGTAATACTCCATCGTCGTTAAAACCGTTTCCCTTCATAAAATCCTTTAATAATTCTTTGGGTCTGTCGATTTCATTATCTCCCGCAGGAGTGAGGTGGCGTAGCAGCCTTTTTGTAAGTCAAAATGAAGACTGAGTGCTTGATGATCAGGGTGTAATTCATCGTTTTGAAGAGTCCAATTCAGTGAAGGAAGCAACGCTAGCAAGGGTCGTCGTGACCCGGCAGAGGAGAGAAACGGTATTTCTTGGATGATGAAATCCCGTGGGTCGATCTTCTGGGCATCGTTGATCGCATGTTCGATAGCCCCCATTTCACCCTCTGCGTACCTGCTTTCATAGCCGACGAGAAGGCCAGTGACCACCGCTTTTTTCTTGGTTATCTGCTGATTGACTTTCTCAAGGTTAGCAGCCGTTACTGGGATTGGTTCATTTGTGATGATTTGTTTTCTCATAGGATAGATGATATCCCCAACGATGGCTTGATGGATCGGTAGGCTTTTTTTGATTCGTTCGCTTAATATTTTATTGAACAACCAGGATTCGTACGCGTTCACAAACATCATAAGGAGATTTTTTGGGAGTTCTTTGAATGATCCGATAAAATCAGTTGGATCCTGGAGGAGTCGGTTTAACATCGCTTTTTCAAAATTCAGTGA
>JALOTN010000045.1 GCA_025457885.1 Thermoplasmatota archaeon
AGGAACCAACAGTTTTCTCATAACTTTGAAGGCGTCCTTTTAGCGGGTACAACGGATTCTTCTTTTGTGAACTGTAGTTTTCAGAACAATGATGGCCATGGATTGTATATGATCTCCTGTCAGAACATCACGATTCAATCCTGTTCGTTTCAAGATGGGTTCTGGGATGGTGTCTATCTATATGATTGTTCATATAACTATCTGTATAACTGTTCCTATCAGAATTCCATCACTGGGGTGCTCCTTGGGAGGAGTACTCAAAACATGATTCAGCATCAAATCATCAGAAATTGCACAAAGGGCGTCATATTTGAATCATCTCCGAGGAATATCCTCAGAGATACTATGATGGTTCAATGCGGTGTTCAGGTGTTTGGTACGAGCGCTGCCGACTATGAGAACGATGTTGATACCAGCAACACCGTTAATGGGAATCCTGTCTATTATTTGATAAATGAAACAAACATCTCTCTTCCCTTGAATGCAGGTCAAGTGATTCTGGCCAGATGTACTGGTTGTATTGTCTCAAATTGTTCTCTGAATAATGCAAGCATTGGAATTGAGCTTGCGTATAGCTCGGGGAATATCATTCAGGACAATATCCTATCTGATAACAGTGTCGTCGCAATCGATTTAGATGGATCGGATAACGATGGTAATATCATCCGTCGGAACATTCTCCGACGAAACAACTACGGAGTGGATGTCGATGAATCAAACTTTAACTCGTTTGAGGGAAATACTTTGATTCAGAATGGGATGGGTTTTGCTTTCGACACCTGTTGGGAAAACACGATCATGAAGAACACTATACAGGATGGTTCGTATGGCATTTATCTGGTCTCCTCCTCTCAGAACACCTTCATAGAAAACATGGTGAGCAATATGAGTGTGTTTGGTATGTATCTCTTTTCCTCCTGTCGGAATGTTCTTGATTCGAATACGATGATGAACTGCAGTCTCATGATCTATGGGTATGATGAGACAGAGTATCGAAATGATGTTGATACGACCAACACAGTCAATGGAAAACCCTTGTATTACGTTCTCGGTCAACGCCATCTGACGATTCCACCGGATGCCGGGGGAGTCATTCTGGTGAGTTCCGAGGATTGCACAATCAAGGGTCTAGAGCTTAACAGAGGAACCGTTGGGGTCCTGCTTGCGTACTCCTCGCAGAACATCATTGAGGGGAACATCATACGAAACCAAAGTCTGTGTGCACTTGATTGTCGTTCAGGAGACAATGATAACAACATCATTCAGGGCAACATCATTCAGGGGGCAGAGGAAGGAATACGTATTTCCTCATCAGATCACACCATCATTCGGAAAAATAAGATTCTTTTCAATGGCGCAGGGATTGTCATTGATAAAACCTCTACCTCATATATTACAAGAAACACGATCTCACAGAATAATAATGGAATCGTGGTTTCCCAGGCGAATGAAAGCAGGATCTTCTTCAACAATATCTATCAGAATTACGCGTATGGGTTGACCGTGGAAGCCTGTATCGTTGGTGCTCGCTGGAATTGGTGGGGTGCAGTTTCAGGCCCAGGATATAAGGGGGGTGGAGATCGTCTCCAAGTACCAAACAACGGGATGATCTTGTATAAACCATGGCTCTGGTTCCCTGTTCTTTTCACAGGAACTCTCCGTTTCTGGTTCCTTCTTGGTCAAGAAAATCTCATGGTTCCAAAAGATCACGGAGCATTACCTTCGCCCCACTCCTCTCTTATGGGTCAGAATCATCCTGATGTTTTTGGGTTCAGAGCACTCCGCGATGAACCACTTCTTCGGGAACATATACAAGAGTTCATGCAAGAGATGTCAACAGACCTTGCTTTTATTCCTTTAAGAAAATAACAATCTTTTTTAATTCTCAGACGATACCTCCCCACAGGGGACTGGGACCGAATCGGTTGAAAGTCCTGAGGGGAAGTATCAGTTATGTCACGAAAAGTTTGTATCGTCGGAGGAGCAACCACACCATTTGACTACGGCCCAACAGGTTTTGAAAGCATTGAGGGCGGAGCAGCGGAATGCATTAAGGAGACCCAGCAGGATGTCCCTGAGTTTTCGCTCCGTGACCTGGACCTGATGATTTATTCACATTTCTCTGTCCATTTCAGTCATCAGCTCGCACCAGAATGGATTATCCATGACCATCTTGGACTTGTCGGACTGCCCCATTATCGAGTGGAGAACGGAGGCAATACCGGTGGATCTGCTCTGTACGCAGCTGCTCTTGCTGTGATGTCCGGTCATCATGATGTTGTCGGGATCGTCGGCTGGGAGACGATGGATTCTGTCTCACAGTCCCAGGGAAGCGAGTTTATCGCCATGGCCTCTGACATCCGATACGAGCTTCTCGTCGGAGGCATCTACCCGATTTACTATGCGGCGATGGCAAACAAATGGATGAAGGAAAACCACGTCACTGAGGAGGATGTGGCGATCATTGCTGCGAAAAACAAGAACAACGCCATGGACAACCCTAAAGCCCAATGGTACCGCAACGACCATCGATACATCACCGTGGATGATGTCATGAGCTCCCGGTTGATTTCCTATCCCATCAAAAAATATGATTGCTGTCTGATGTCTCGAGGCGTCGCTTTTGTCCTGGTCTGCACCGAGGAGTACGCCAAGAAAGTCAATCCAGATCAGTACGTCACCATCGACGGCATGGGTTTATCCAGCTGCACCATCAGGGCAGGGGACCGATTGAACAACCCGACCTGGAACGAACACTATGGTCCCGGGTACCCAGGTATGACCGAGTTTGCCGCCTGTCGAAACTCCGCGGAACAAGCCTATAAAATGGCGGGTATCAAGGACCCCTTAAAAGACATTGATTTTGGTGAGATCCATGATGCGTTCTCCACCTCCGAGGCACAGATCTATAAAGCATTAGGGCTGGCTGATGAAAAAACCATTGCGAAATTCATCCGTGATGAACGCACCAGCATGCAAGGGGACATTCCGATGAACCCCGGGGGAGGATTGCTTGGGTATGGACATCCCGTTGGAGCCACGGGTCTGATGAGTACGGTTGAATGTTACTATCAACTTGCTGGTATGATACCAAAGAAACATCTGAGTAAAAAAACCGAGGTGTCTGAGCCTGAGTGTGGCATCGTCAACAGCCATGCCGGGACAGGCACGAGTATATCGAATTTCATTCTCAGGAGGCATTAAAATATGACAATGACTGTTTCATTGAATAGTAAAAAAGACCGTTTCGCTGATCAACCAAATTTTTCAGAGAAGAAAGACTATCGACCAGCGGATGTCAAAGAGAAAGGTCTGGTGTTCGTCGGTCATGAGATCTCTGATGATCGAACCGCGATGAACCAGTTCCTGCATTACGATCAACTCTATACGATCCGTCATGGGTGGAACAGCAAGTTCTTCATCGGATTACTTGAGGGGAAAATCATGGGGACACGATGCCCGAAATGCGGGGACTCCTGGGTCCCGGTACGGAGCCATTGCTGGAATCTTGATTGCAACCTTGAAAAAACCGAATGGGTGGAGATGCCTCTCACCGCCAAAGTGCACACATGGACGGTCGCGGGATGGAGTGGACGGTCCTCCCTCAAACGCCTCCCTATTATTCTAGCGTACGCCAACATTGGGACTAGCAAGGTCGCCATGGCAAACGAGCTTCATAAGATGAACCCTTGGGATGTTGAGTTTGGCATGCCATTAAAGATCGTGTTCAAACCAAGGGACCAGCGTGTCGGGGCTGTGACTGATTTTCATTTCGAACCAGCGGACTTCTGGAAACCCTCTCCGATGAATCCTGAGAAACAACGCATTAAGGATTTAGTGATGCCGGTCTACGAATGGGTCAAGACCCTCAAATAACATAGAAAAAAACAATAGACAATCCTTCTTTTTCTTTTTTTTAGTGGTTTATCTTTTCTTTGACAAATTCAACAAGTTCTTCTCTTGTGAACGGCCGTTGTAAGAAATTTTCAATCCCTGCGGGTAGTTTTTTTAATGCAGGTCGTAAAGAGAAAAGAGCATTGGTCAATATACTACCAGGCATCCGGGTGTTCACTAAGATTAAATCAAATGTTTCTTCATTATCCGTCTGCAGCCGCTCTAAAGCCTCTCTGCTGTTCCGCGCAGTCACCACCGTCACATTCTCCTTCTCAAGGACGGTTTTTACGGAATTGAGAAACTCCTCTTCTTCATCGATAACCATGATGGTTCTGATACTCACACCTAAGAGAGTGAAACCATTTTACCTCCTAAAAATCTTTTGATATTGTTCTGAGGAAAATTTTAAATCAACCACCTCTTTACTTCTTTTTCATATGCTAACTAGGGCAGAAGCATTACCGCTTCTTAAGAAAAACCTTCGAACAGAAAACCTGATTAAACATTCTTTCGCTGTCGAAGCGATCCTTGAGGATATGGCCCGGAAGCTTGGGGAGGATCCTCAGCTGTGGGGACTAACGGGGTTGTTGCATGACTTGGATTATGATTTCACTAAGAACGACCCGGAGAAACACTCTCAGATTACCGTGAAAGTCCTCTCCGATTTACTCCCCCTGGAGGCGATCAACGCGATTACGGCACATAATTATCAATACACCGCGCAGATCCCACAGACCTACCTGGATAAATCCTTAATTGCGGCGGATGCGGTTTCCGGTTTGATTATTGCAGCGGCGCTTGTGATGCCATCCAAGAAACTTGCGGATGTGACGCCAAAGACGCTCCAAACAAAGTTTAAGGATAAATCCTTTGCTGCAGGCTGCAACCGAAAACGAATTGAACTGTGTGAGGATATGGAACTAGAACTTCAGACGTTTCTTGAGCTGAGTTTGAACTCATTGAAAAGGATCTCTGATTCGTTGGGGCTATAACCTATGACACCACCAGAAAACACCCATGCAAAAGACCATCACCATAATTCTACTTCTCCAGACGGAGAAGAAGGGTACTATCGATTGCCCTTGCCGAACCGCAAGAACCATGAGATGTTCGCAATCGCGGATCAACTTCTGGGTGGATCACGGATTCATGTCATCTGCGAGGATAAGAAATCCCGGATGGCTCGTATCCCGGGGAAGATGAAACGGAAAGCCCGGGTACGTGCTGGCGACCTTCTAATCATTAAACCCTGGGATATACAGAATGAGAAGGCAGACATCGTGTTTCGCTACAGCAGGACTCAGGCGAGCAGTCTGAGCCGAAGAAGAATGCTCCCCGAGGAGATTAATGTCTTCTGATGAACTCCTTCATGATAAATGGCTTAAGAAGCTAGACCGGCAGAGCCAGGTGCTGCTGGATAGGACGGTTTTTGATCGAAAAACATTTGGGGAGGTGTTTGACAAACAAACCCTCTTGCTGTTAGGCAAACTGATTTCCGATGGAATCATCGACCAGATGGATTACCCCATCGCCACCGGGAAGGAGGCGAACATCTTCCGTGCCACCACCCCTGAGAAGACGTATGTCGCAGTCAAGATCTTTCGGACTGCGACGATGACCTTCAAACACATTGCCTCCTACATCGAAGGCGACCCTCGGTTCTCCTATGGGTATAAGAACCGTCGGGGCATCATCGAGGAATGGGCGAAGAAGGAATTCAAGAACCTGCAGCTCCTCAAAGCCGCTAAGATCCGGGTCCCTACACCATATAAATGTGTCCAGAACGTGCTCCTTATGGAGTACATCGGGGATGCGATCAAACCTGCTCCTCTTCTCAAAGACGTTCTGTTGAAGCAACCAGAGAAAGTCTATAATGAAATCATCCGCTTCATCACCCGGATGTATCACCACAAGATCGTTCATGCAGACCTTAGCGCTTTTAACATCCTTTTTTATCATCAGAAACCCTATCTCATCGATGTGGGCCAGGCGGTCCTCCTAGATCATCCGTCCTCCTCGGAATACTTAAAAAGAGATATCCATAACATCCTACAGTATTTCAAGAAATACGACATAGAGTCAGACGAACAACAATTCTATGAGCAGCTGCTGAAAAAAAAGAAGTGAAGTCCCTATGAAATTCGTCCGCATCCCCAAAGAACGCGTCGGAGTCCTCATCGGAAAGGATGGCGAAACAAAAAAAACCATTGAACGGATCTCCCAGATGCATCTCGAGATCGACTCCGAGGAAGGAGACGTCTCCTTTAACGAGCAGGAGGCAAAAGACCCCCTCGTCCCCCTTAAGGTCGAAGACGTGGTTCGCGCTATCGGCAGAGGGTTTTCCCCAGAACATGCGTTCCGATGTTTCGCAGAAGACACCGAACTGTTCATTTTTGATATCTATGACTATGTCGGCAAGACGGAATCCCATCTCGTACGAGTGAAAAGCCGGGTCATCGGCAGAGAAGGGAAAACCAAACGAGTCATCGAAGGTCTCACCGGTGCAGTCCTCTCCATCTATGGTCATACCGTGGCAGTGATCGCTGATTTTGAGACAATGGATATCGCAAAAAAAGCCATCGATATGCTTCTCAGCGGCAGTGAACATCCCACCGTGTATCGCTACCTGGAACGAGAGATGAAGAAATACCACCTTGGCAGTCGACGCTCCAGGGAATGAACCCGTATACCAAAAACCCGGGTATCAGAAACGTTTTAATCCAGAGACATGGTTATTGCCTGTTCGCATAGGTGCCGTATGGAAGATGATCTCACAATACTTGGTGTCGTACCATCTGATCGGAAGAAACTAGAGAACATGGGGATTACCACCCTTGAGCAAATCGCACTCATGTCGGTTTCCTCCCTAGGGATGGGCTCCAGCAAAGGGATGATGCTCATCCAACGAGCACGCAACATCCTTGCCAATGAAAACATTCTGGACATTGTCATCACCAATGGAGACCTCATTGAGATTACTTCTAAGAAAACCGATCGAGCCACCATTAAATCAATTCTGAATGCATTAGATGTCTACTCTGTTGGTTGGGGAAATGCAGCATTAACCATCGAAGGCAACGTGCTAAAGCTCTCCCGTAAATCCGATGCGTTCTCCAAGGTCATCACAAAAGCAGAGGGACTGGCGGAGATCCTTGAGTCGAAGAAAATGATTGAACGGGAAAAAAGCGGTATCTACCTACCTGAGGATGAATTAAGAAAATTCGCAAAAGAACGTGGGTTCCAAGGCTTCTGGGAGAATGTCTTCCAAGAGATCCATGGCAACGACATCATGAAAAAAGTGATTGCTGCTAGCATCTTTTCAACATTCAAAGAACCAGTTCATTCCCTGGTCATCGGCGAGCCGGGGAGTAGCAAAACCATGGCTAAAGAAATCATCGCGGAACGGTTCACTGATATCATTACCATCGGAGCAAACACCACCCGATCTGGGTTAGTCTGCAACCTTGGCACCGGGGACCTTGGGGCGTTACCCCATGCGAATAAAAAACTTGTTCTCGTTGATGAATTCGACAAAATCCCTGGTGAGGACATCGAGTATTGTTACGAGCTGCTCTCCAATGGCAAATGCAGCGTGCATTCAGCAAAACTTCATCAGAGCATTGAGAGCAACTTCATCATGATTGCGTTTGCAAACCCCAAATCACAGGTCTTTGGCACCAACGCCCTCAAAGACATCGGGTTATCTCCCCTGCTGATGAGCCGATGCGCGTTAGTCGTAAAAGTCCAAAACATCGGCAAAGAAGACCGACTCAACCTGTTCAAAAAGAAATTCTATGGCACCGGGGAACTAAAAGAGAAACATGATTATTACGATCAATGGGTCAAACTCGCCAGACGCTTCGAACCATCCATCACCGCCTCAGAGAAAAACGTCAACAAATACCTCAGCATCATGAACGACATTGTCGAGGACCACTACAATACCACCCTGCGACGAGACCTACGGATGTCCGATTACCTGCGAAGAATCCCCTTAGCGATTGCTCGGTCATCGTTTACCGCGGTGGATAACAAGGTGTTAGCAGAAGCAGAAATCCTGATAAAAGAATCAATTGAGACCTGGATGTGAAAAAACCATGGTTGAGCTTTCCAACCCAGAAGACAGTGCCACCATCATAAAAGAATTCATTAAAACCTATGTAGAGAACGCGGGATGTCACAGTGTCGTCCTTGGTCTTTCCGGTGGCGTAGATTCCGCAGTCTGTGCCTTCTTATGTAAACAAGCACTTGGGACAAAGAATGTCCAATGCGTGTTCCTCCCTGATGAGACCACGCCAGCTCTTGACCGAAAACACGTCACACTCTTCAAAGACACCTATCATATGAAATCCACCGAGATTGATATCTCCCCTTTCGTCTCATTATTCCATAACGCCTTGGCACAGAAGAAGAGACTGACATTAGCAAACATCAAACCACGGGTCCGGATGATTATGCTCTACGAGTACGCCAATGAGACCAATAGCTTGGTGTGTGGTACGTCAAACAAATCCGAAATCCTGGTTGGATACTTCACTAAATACGGTGACGGTGGTGTGGATTTCCAGCCTCTTGGCGACCTTTATAAAACCCAGGTGTTTCAACTTGCTAGGCACCTTGGGATTCCTGCCCCCATCATCAAAAAACCACCCACTGCGGGACTCTGGGTAGGACAGACCGATGAAAAAGAGCTACGAATGAGCTATCAGACTCTCGATGAGATTCTCTTCGGCTTGGAACAGAAACTCCAGATGAGCGACATACAGAAAGTATCAGGGGCATCCAAAGAACAAATCGAACGGATTCGACTGATGCGTATTAAAAGCCAGCATAAGAGAAGATTCCCTCTTGTTCCCAAACTAGGGATCCGTACCCCTGGTCTTGATTGGCGATCCCCTGTCCAAGAAGGATAACCTTTTTTTTAGAAAAACTTCCATAGACCGATTTCCCGGGTGCAACTATGATTCTGGGAATCATACGCAATGATTTTTATCGTATGCCGCAGAAACGCCAGACGATTCCATGTCCAACTGAATGGTGCTGCTATATCAGTTGACTGTAACACATCATCAACATAGAACTCGACTCGATCAACACCATAATTATTACTGGTGACATTCGTCTCAACAGTGATTTTCCCGATGCTCACCGGTGTAGGCAACGACATGATCAGCCGGTCACCAATATACAAACCGTTCTGTGGCTTGGTCACCTGCATCTGGATATAACTTTGGACACGAAGCGTCGGATCACCAAACACCACCATCCCATAATACCATTCCTTCTCCCATTGGACATAGGGTGCTTGAGCATCGAACCAGAGGCGGAACGCATCCCCGATGCATTTTCCTTCAGAAAGCGGCTGGGTGAAATCACCGAAATTCAACATGCTCCCACTCTTGGAGGACGCAACCGTAATCAACCCATAGGTCGTGTGAAACACATACGCCCCTGCCAGATAATTCTCATCGGTGAAACGACCTGGTCCACAGGCGAAGAGATTATAGAACAACACTGGTGGATCCCTGTTCTGGATGTCCTCAGACAACACCCAGGCGCCCCGGTCATAGAATGCACCAATGTTAAAGGGATACCCGCTGCGGATACCTCGCTCCCATACCCCCTGGGGTGCACTCTCTCCTTCACTGGGAGTCACCAATGATTCATCTCCGAGGTAATCGGTGCTCAGACGGGTCGCTTTATCCGCATTCGCATAGGGTCCATTCACTAACCAGGTCCCCACATAGGTAATCGGGGTTGATGCTGGATCATAAGACAATCCCTCCACTACTCCACCTTCGGGGGTGCATAATCGGGCGGTGAACCCATGATCCCCCATCCACTCAGAGATTTTGATAAGCAACCGGTTTTCACCAGCTTGCAGTGTGACATTGACTTTCGTCATATCAATCTCAAATCCACCATACCGATTATCGTAGATGATTTCATTTCCGTTCAACCAAACGCGGGCTCCATCATCATAGCCCATCCAGAGCTGACAAGAAGTCTGCGTTGAAGCGTATACACGGGCGAACGCATAACACGCCCCATAATCCGCCCCATCACAATACTCGCTTAAATCAATATAGGGGTTCCCGGAGTCAAATCTGGTCCATGTTTTTCCCCCGTTGATGTCTCCTTCATTGGGGTTGATGGATTCTTCACTGACCCCAAGGTAGTCTGTGGTAAGGTACTCCCAGAAATTATCTGAGATATCCTGATGGAATCCATTCAGAAGGAAACTTCTGATGTACTCAGCTTCCCCACCATGCTCTGTTGGGTCACTTAGTTGGTAGGACAAATCATCAAACGTGTTCCCATCTGCATCAGTGAGTCGAGCAGAAAGTTGGTAATCACCACCGTCTTGACTGACTTTACATAACAACTGGTTCCATCCGCCATTCAGAGTGATATTGGTGGAGAACTGATCAGCGGTCCATCCACCATACCGGTCCGCAGTCAACACAGTAACCCCGTTCATCCATGCTTTGACCCCGTCATCAGATCCAAGTAAGAGTCTCGCGGGTCGGGTGGTAGGACTATACACATAGATATGAGCGTATGCCGCTGATTCCGTTGGTCGGGTGCTGAAATAATGTCCCCCTGAGTAACTATGGACGCAAACCTGCACGAAATGCTGCCCAAGATCCATCTGGTTCAGATAATCCTCTGCAGTGGTAAAGAACCCAAAATCGTACCGCGTCACATTCTCGCTGTACACAGTATCCAGGTTGACATCCATGTCAAACCAATCTTCTTCGACGTACTCCAGTCCACGCCAGGGCTGCGTCAGCTGCCCAATACGGTATGCATGAGCTTTTGCAAAATAATCTTTCACCATATCAACTTCAGTATCATAGGTCAGGGTGGTTGCGTAGATCCTGCCTACATACACCTCTGGTCCCATGTCACCAGCACCAGCGGTATGACTCTCATAGACTCCATCGTTGTTCGCATCGTTCCAGGTGCCGTCAAGGTCCATGTAGAACAGATCACTAGGGAACTGATCTCCTGAGACGTCCGCCCATGCTGCAGGAATGTCTCCTACAAAAAGCACTCCAGTGACTCCAAAAGAATATTGTTCTTGTAACCAGGCTTTGATGTCCTCGGGGGTCCCCCCGTTCGTTGTGGTCTCAACGATCCAGTAGCCTTCTAATAAAAGATCAGCAATATATTGCGCAAGTGCATCACCAATCTGCCCGTAGATGTCTTCATTTATCAGGATCGCTAAGGAGGTATTCCCAGAATACACAGAGGGATGATAATCTGTTTTTGTGGAAAATTGTACTGGTTCATAGGGGTGGGTCTGCAGATATTCTTCATACGTCCCTGGTAATACCCCATTTGGGGAGTACCATTGGAGTTTGTCGATGAAACGTCCATCCTGTTTACCAGGTACTTCTTGATCTAGGGCTGTGTTGTGTTGGATTGTTATGTTTGTACCTTGGATGAGACTTGCAGATGTTAGAAGGCAAACAATGGAAAGTGTACATAAGAGTGGTATTTTTTTCTTCATGAGATCCCCCTGGGTTCTTTATTCTACATATCCTATTACGATGACTTCTTTTAAATGTTTTGCTCTGTAAGAAGATGAGGGTTAAAAAAAACTTGTTTCGTCAGAGATTGTCTAGGGGAAATGGAATTTCTTTCCAGTTATTTTCTCATAGGCTTCCTGGTATTTTTTTGAGGTTTCTGCAATGACCTGAGGGGGGAGTCTTGGTGGGGCGGTGTTGTGGTCCCATCCAGTGGAATTCAGGTAATCCCGGACGTATTGTTTATCAAAACTTGGTTGTGGTTTGCCTGGCTGGTAGCTGTCTGCGGGCCAGAATCGGGAGGAATCCGGGGTTAAGGCTTCATCGATCCAGATGATTTCATCTTTGTAGACGCCGAACTCAAACTTGGTGTCCGCGATGATGATACCCCTTTTTTTTGCATATTTCACCGCGGTGGTGTAGATCTTCAAAGAATACTCATTGAGCGTGTCTCCAACGTCTGCACCGACGATTTTTTTCATCTCTGCGATGGAGATGTTCAGGTCATGACCTTCTTTTGCTTTTGTCGACGGGGTGAAGAGTGACTCAGGGAACTGGTCTGATTCTTTCAGACCACTGGGAAGTTTCATCCCGCAGACGGTTCCGTCTTTTTTATAGGAATTCCATGCAGAGCCAGACAGGTAGCCTCGCACGATGCATTCAATGGGGATGACCTGTGTTTTTTTTACTAGCATGCTGCGGTACGCCAGCTGTGCTTGATACGGGTGGAGTTCTGTTGGAAAATCAGTGATCTCGGTGGATATCACATGGTTGGGTATGCTTTTTTTTGTGTAATCGAACCAGAATTTTGATAGTTGGGTGAGACAGACTCCTTTGGAGGGGATTGGATCTGGCAGGACAACGTCAAAAGCGGAGAGTCGGTCGGTGGCGATGAGCAGGATGTTGTCGTTGATTTCGTAGACATCCCGGACTTTACCTTTGTTGAGGATTTTTGCGGGTAGCTCTGTTTGGATAACAATGGGTGCATTCATGGATTTCTCTCCTTAGGATATTTTTGCGCCTTCTTTGACAGGGCGGTCTGTGGTAACAATGATTCCTTTTGTTTTTAAGGGTTTGGTGTTGTAGACTGCGTTTCCTTTTGCATCGATTACCATGGGTGCGAGTTTAAACGCGTCGTATTCAAGGATGGGTGCTGGTTCTCGTGCGATGCCGTCGACTCCGACTTCTGCACCAGGGGTGCTGTCCTTGGGGTTGAGGAGGGAGACGATGTGGTCTGTATCGGTCGCTGCAAGAAGCATTCCTTTTGATTCGACGCCACGGATCACGGCTGGTTTGAGGTTGATGACCATGACGATGGATTTCCCGGTGATTTCTTCTTTTGTGTAGTAGGGTTTCATGCCTGCGACAATGGTGCGTTTCCCGAGTGGCCCGAGGTCCACCTGCATGATGTAGAGTTTGTCTGCCTGTGGATGATCGGCTACTTCAAGGATTTTTGCGACGCGTAAATCGAGCTTTGAGAACGGATCGGTGGTGGTCACGATGTCGGTTAATTCCAGTTTCTTAAATAAAGGTGTCGGTGTCTCAAGGATTGTTCCTGGGTGTAGGTCTGTAAGGGCATCCTGCCAGTGGTGGATTGGGTGGGTGTGTCCAAGCATCTTCCAGACACGTTCTGAGGAGAAGGGGAGGTAGGGTGCCATGGTGACGGTGAGTGCCTGGATGAGGCGGAGGCTGATATGCAGCACGGTCTTGCAGCGTTCTGGGTCTGTTTTGAGGAGTACCCAGGGTTGGTTATGGTCGAAGTAGACATTTCCGTATTGTGCGAGGTTCATGACCGCTCGTAAGCCTTTTTTAAAGTTGCATTGCTGCAAAGATGACTCGACTTCTTTAAGGGTCTCTTGTATTTTGTTCATCGCTTCGGTATCGATCTCGGTGAGGGTTCCTGCGGGGGGGATGGAGCCGAAGTTTTTGCTGGTGAAGGTGATGACTCGATGGATGAAGTTTCCGTAGGTGCCGAGGAGTTCGTCGTTGTTCTTTATGACAAAATCATTCCAGGTCCAGTCCGCATCTTTGTTCTCTGGCATGTTGATAGCAAGGTAATAACGGATGACATCGGGGTCGAAGCGTTGGAGGATCTCTGGGACCCAGATACCGATTCCCCTGCTTTTTGAGAACTGTTCGCCTTTGAGGGTGAGATATTCATTAGCTGGGATGTTATAGGGCAGGTTTAATGTCTCGTCGTATCCCATGAGGATGGATGGCCAGATGATGGAATGAAACGGGATGTTGTCTTTTGCGAGGAAATAGTAGTGTTTCGCCTCAGGGTTCTGCCACCAGTCTCTCCATTTGGTTGGTTCTTTCTGTTTCTTAGCCCATTCCTTGCTTGCGGATAGATACCCAATGACTGCATCGAACCAGACATAGATGCGTTTGTTCTCAAAACCAAAGACAGGGACCTTAATACCCCAGTTGATATCCCGGGTGATCGCCCGGTCATGGAGACCGTTCTGCAGCCAGTTGTTCGTGAATTTCAGCACGTTTGCTTTCCAGTATGTTTTCTCTTTCAACCAGGCGATGAGTTTTGATTCAAAGGCACTGAGGGTGAAGAACAGATGGTCGGTCTTCTGTCTCACAGGTGTTCCCCCGCAGACTTTGCAGTGGACGTTGAGTAGTTCGAATGGTTCTAGGAGTTTGCCGCAGTTGTCGCACTGGTCACCTCGTGCTCCGTCCTTCTGGCAGTGGGGGCAGGTGCCTTCCACGTACCGGTCTGGGAGGAACCGTTGGCAGGTTGAACAATACAGCGCTTCTATGCTTTTTTTCTTGATAAGTTCTTTTTGGTACAGGTTAAGGAAAATCTCCTGGACAACGGTTTCATGGTTCGTGGTCGTGGTCCTGGTGAACAAGTCAAAGGAGATGCCGAGTTGTTGCATGTTCTGGGTATGTTCCTTGTTGTATCGGTCGACGATTACCTGCGGTGTGGTTTTTTCTTTATCCGCAGTAATCGTGATGGGAGTCCCATGTTCGTCGCTCCCGGAGACCATGAGTACATCGTTTCCTTTGAGTCTGTTGAACCTTGCGAAAATGTCTGCTGGGAGATAGCATCCTGCGATATGCCCAAGGTGCAAGGAGCCGTTTGCATACGGCCATGCAACGCCGATGAATATTTTTTCAGCCATGGAAATCTGTTCTGAATATCTCGTGCGACATTTAATTGTAACGGTATGAAATCCTTATTTTTATTGTGGTTCCCTGAAATAATTCTCGAAGTGTTTTTTTCTTTGATTTTGTTTTCTTTTATAAAAACTTTATAGGTCACCTTTAATTAGTAGGGGTTTGATTGCGGACCCATGCCGTGTAAAATCTGCAAATCGGAATTAGAGCCGGAGAATGAGACAAACTTCTGTCAGAGCTGCCAGCGTTTGATCGCTGAGATTGAGGAGAAAGTCGATCATTTTTAATCTATGGTGCCTGTTCAGAAGTATTATTGTAAGATTTGTAAACGGGAGTTGCTCCCGCGGAATTCTTTGGTGCAGGACTCATCGATTCCGAAGGTTTCCTTGCATCATATTGATTATCAGAAGAATATCGCTATCCGGGTCTGCAAGGAGTGCCATGATAGGCTGCATACGACGATGAAGAAACATAAGTACGGATATAATAATATTATACGAAGGGATGGGTCGAAGAAGGGTCGGTTGTCCCCTGGTCCGTATCCGAAGAAGAT
>JALOTN010000046.1 GCA_025457885.1 Thermoplasmatota archaeon
AAATCTATATGTTTGCGGATTCAGAATATTGTCATGAAAAAAGGATTGCTTTTTTTTCCTGTTGAGTATTTAAATAGGTATCGGGGTCGAACTCTTATCGTATGTTTTTCCGTAATAGGAAAAGGAGGAAGGTGACGAGTAAGCCGATGAGAAATGCAACAAGGGTCCCAGGGAGGATCCCGATGCTTGGGTAGAGGAAGTAAATTCCGATGCTGTAGCTGACGACGCTTGGGCTGCCGTAGATCATGCCTTTTGCCATCGCACCGGTGAACTGAGGTCCGTGTTCTCTAAGGGAAATGAGCATGGTAGAAAGGAAGATTGCGGGGAATACGGAGAAGATTCCGCTGAGGGTGACTCCGATGTTTGAGACGGAGACTGCGGTTGCGATGACGATACCGGCGATGAGGCTTCGGCCAAGGAGTTTGAGGGGGGTGTAGTGGACTTTGATGGTTTCTTGTGAGATGATGTTTCTTTGTTTATCAAGGATAAAAAATGAGATGAAGAAACAGATTCCGTAGATGGTTAGAGAGATGATGATGGAGCTAAGGGAAGTGAAATAGACAAGGATGGTGAGGGCCGTCCAGGTCGCGAGAGCCCCGGAGAGTGCTGTTAGTATTTTTTTCGAGGCTAGAAGGGCGAAGATTAGGAGGAAGATGAGGTTTAGCCCCATTTCTGCGGGGACGATGACAACGGATTCTGCGGCAAACGTTGTTCCTTTGTCTAAGGCGATGAAGAGGAAGGCGATGATGATGGTGGAGGGGAGTGTTCCGATGACTCCTCCTGTTTTTGTGCCGTATTTCTCTGCGATGATGGTGACGAGTACGACGACGAGTGCGGAAAGAATGAAGGGGATGATGGTATGATAGAGCAATGAATATTCCATGCGTGGGAAGGCATTGTTTCTACTTCTTAAACGTTTCTTTTTTTGTCCAGTTGGAAAAGTATAAATACTATTTTGTAATACCTACTAAATTGTAATCATTACAAATTAGAAATGATTATCGACCGATCTCCATGTATGAAAAATACGTAAAAATCCTCAAGGACCATACCCTGAAAGTGACATCACCTCGACTCGAGATCCTCAAATACCTTGATGAACACCACATTCATCCCAACGTCGAAGAAATCTACTCAGCCCTCAAGAAAAAACACCCCTCCCTCTCCCGCACCACCGTCTACAACTCCCTAGAGACCCTCAAAAAAAACAAGATCATCAGATCTCTCACCATCTCCGGTTCCGAACTCCGATACGACATCGAAGAAGGAATGCACCACCACTTCATCTGCACCCAGTGCGGCGCAATCATCGACATCGCGATATCCTGCCCGAACATGGACAGAACCATCCAAGGAGGCCACCGCGTCGAAGAAGTACAAGGATACTTCAAAGGCATCTGTAAAAAATGCCAGACAAAAGAAAAAGGAAGGAACAACAATGGATAAAAAAACATTCCACAAGATATCCTACGGACTTTACATCGTCTGCTCAAAAAACGAAGAAAAAACCAACGGCCAAGTCGCAAACGCCCTCTTCCAGGTCACCTCTGAACCACCCACCATCGCCGTCAGCATCAACAAACAAAACCTCACCCATGACTACATCACCAAAAGCAAAGTATTCACCGTCTCCATCCTTGACAAAAAAACCCCACTCACCCTCATCGGTACCTTCGGATTCAAATCCGGTAGAGACATTGACAAATTCAAAAATATCACCTACAAACTTGGGACCACACACGCTCCGGTCGTCCTAGAGAACAGTCTTGGGTACTTGGAAGCAGAAGTCATCAACCAGATTGATGCCGGCACCCACACCATCTTCATTGGAAAAATCACCAATGCAGAAATACTCACCCAGGAACCAGTCATGACCTATGAGTATTACCATGAGGTAAAAGGAGGGTACTCACCAAAAACCGCTCCAACCTACTATAGTGATATAGATAAAAAAACAGAGAAAAAAAAGGAGGAAATAAAAATGGACAAATATGTATGCACCGTCTGTGGCTACGTCTACGACCCAGCAAAAGGAGACCCTGAAACAGGGATCGCCCCAGAAACAAAATTTGAGGATCTCCCCGATGATTGGGTCTGCCCAATCTGCGGAGCAGGTAAAGAAGCCTTCGAGAAACAATAAAAAACCAAGCCTAGGAAAATATATAAAGAAACAAAAAATATGATATGAACCGGAGGAAGAACATTCTCAACAGGAACTGAAACGAGAACGATTCTCCAATGCCGGTTCCCTGAAGATAAAAGGAGGTAAATTATGATATTAAGTAAAAAATTAGAAACCACCATCAATAAGCAAATAAACGCAGAACTCTGGTCAGCATACCTGTATCTCTCCATGTCCGCCTATTTCGAATCCATCAACCTTGGCGGATTTGCAAACTGGATGAGAGTCCAAGCACAAGAGGAAGTCGAACACGCCATGAAATTCTACCACCACATCATCGAACGACGAGGCCGTGTCATCCTCAGTGCCATCAACGTCACCCCAACGACCTGGAAATCACCACTCCACGCCTTTGAAGAGGCATTTAAACACGAACAAAAGGTCACTGCGATGATTGAGAATATCGCAGCCATCGCAGCAGCCGAGAAAGACTACGCGGCAACCAGTATGCTGAAATGGTTCCACGACGAACAAGTCGAAGAAGAACTCCAGACCGACACCATCGTGCAAAAACTCAAAATGATCGAAAAAAGCACCGGTGGCCTCTACATGTTGGACCGAGAACTCGGCAAGAGAAAAAAGGAATAACCACCCTAAAGAACACAAGGAAAAAAAGAGGTGAGAGACATGGATCTGAAAAAATACACCCTTGAAGATTTACTCCTGGCAGCAATGAAAAGTGAAATCGAAAGCTACACCGTGTATACCGCCATCGCGAAACAGGTGAAAAACGGGCTCCTGAAGGATAAATTCAAATTCCTCGCCCAAGAAGAACAGAAACACCGCGGCTTCATCGAACAAGTCTACAAGGCCAAGTTCCCAAAGAAAAAAATAACACTACCAGAAAACACCCCTGTTCCATTCCCACCTCTCATCACCCCTGATGAGGATACCCCCCTTGGAACGATCCTAAAAAGCGCGATGACCGCAGAACAGGCAGCCCACGACTTCTACCAAGCCCTCTCCCAACAGTTCTCAAAAAACGACTCCTCCATCCGCAACACCCTGCAATATTTCGCAGACATGGAGCTACAACATTACAAAATCCTAGAGATCGAAAAAGAAAGCATGGATCGCTTCGAACAAGCTGATATTTACTGGGACATGGTCCATGTCGGACCATAAGATACGAGAAAAATGGAGATGAAAAGGATGAAAAGTTTAAAAGGAACACAAACAGAAAAAAACCTCCTTGCAGCGTTCGCAGGAGAATCACAGGCAAGAAACCGCTACACCTACTTTGCATCAGAAGCAAAGAAAGCAGGATATGAACAAATTTCTGCTATCTTCCTTGAGACCGCGGAGAACGAAAAAGAACACGCAAAAATCTTTTTCAAACATCTCCAAGGCGGCATGGTTGAAATATCCGCGATGTACCCCGCCGGCGTAATAGGAACAACAGCGGAGAACCTCAAAGAAGCAGCCGATGGCGAAAAAGCAGAATGGGGAACAATCTACCCTGATTTTGCCGACATCGCAAAAAAAGAAGGATTCCCTGAGGTCGCAAGAAGCTTCACACAGATAGGGGAAGTCGAACAACACCATGAGAAACGATACCGAACACTGCTTGCAAACATTGAGAAGAAACAGGTCTTCAAGAAAGAAAAAGTAGTGAAATGGAAATGCAGAAACTGCGGGTACGTCCACGAAGGAAAAGAAGCACCAAACAAATGCCCCGCGTGCCAACACCCACAGAGCTACTACGAAATCTTAGAAGAGAATTATTAGAGGTGACATCATCGAAAACGACCAATCGTTTGATGCCGAGCTTGACTGCGTCGGGTTCTACTGCCCGATGCCGATTGCCATGACCAAAGAGGAAATCGAAAAAATCCAAATCGGGCAGATCCTGAAGGTCGAGGCAGACGACCCTGCAGCAGAAGAAGACATCACACGATGGGCAAAACGAACAGGACATCTGATACTCAAATTTCAAAAAGAAGGAACACTGATGACCTTCTACATAAAAAGGATGAAATGAGGAAAAACAATGAAAGATGAGAACTCAATCTTATATGTTATTACCACCGACAACCCTGAGAAACAGTATGCTCCCTTAGTCCTTGCCCAGACTGCGAAGATGATGGATCTCACCCCCATGGTCTATTACCTAGGGACTGGGTTGAAGATCCTTCTGCCTGGAGCAGCAGCAAAGATCAAACTCGGTAGCTTCCCAAGTGTCGCCGAGATGCTGAAAAAAACACTAGACATGGGAATCACCATCTATGCATGCGAAGCATCCAAACAGATGTGCGGATTAGAGGATGCCCCTCTAATGACTGGTCCAAAAATTGTCGGTGCAGGGACTCTCAATGACCTTGCCCTTGATGCCGGGGCGACCATGTGGTTCTAACGGAGGAAAAAAATATGACACGGATTTACCTTGACCACGCTTCATCGATGCCAATCGATCTGCGTGTGTATGAGTTCGCAAAACCATTCCTCACCTCATCCCATGGAAATCCATCGACCCTTCATTCTGTCGGATTAGAGGCGAGACGTGCTGTCGAAGAGTCACGCAGCAAAATCGCTCAATTGATCCATGCGGAGAATGAGAACACCATCCTCTTCACCAGCGGGGCGACCGAAGCAAACAACCTTGCCGTGAAAGGGACTGCATTACGAAATATCTCACAAGGAAAAACTGTCGTTGCCTCCGCTATCGAACATATGTCAGTGCTTAATCCCATGAAAGACCTCCAGAAGAACGGATATACCTTTACCACCCTCCCTGTTGACGCAAGTGGAATCGTAGATCTCAAAAAACTTGAATCAATTCTTTCGAAACAAACCATCCTTACTTCAATAATGTATGCGAATAATGAAATTGGAACCATAGAACCCATCCAGGAGATTAGTACACTTGTCCATGAGACAGGACTCTATCTTCATGTTGACGCAGTCGCCGCGGCTGGACGCATCCCCATTGATGTCCAGAAAGACGGAATCGACCTGCTCACCCTCTCCTCAAACGACCTCTACGGCCCCCCGGGTGCTGGGGCACTCTACGTAAAACCAGGGGTTAAACTCCAATCGATTATGCTAGGCGGCGGCCAAGAACGCGGACTACGATCAGGAACCGAGAATGTCTTTGCCATTGCTGGGATGGGAGAAGCAGCACGAATAGCACACCACGAAATGCAACAGGAAAGCACACGGCTCATCCCGATCAGAGACCGCTTAATCAAAGAGATTCTCACCATTGACCAATCGTATCTGACAGGACATCCAACCCACCGTCTCCCGCATCATGCGAGCTTCCGGTTCAGCTACATCGAAGGAGAAAGCATCTTACTCAACATGGATATGTATGATATACAGGTGTCGACAGGATCAGCTTGTTCCTCAAAAACACTTGAACCATCACATGTTCTTCTCGCAATTGGTCTTAAACATGAAGAAGCACATGGGTCTATGGTGTTAACGCTGGGACGCTCCACGACCATGGAGGATGTCCCTATCGTAAGCAAGGCGACGAATGAGACCGTCCAGCGCTTACGCAAACTCTCCCCAATGTCTCAAGAATGGAGGACCTAAAAATGGCAACGGTAGGATATAGTAAGAAAGTCATGGAACATTTTATGAACCCCCATAATGTCGGAGTGATTGAAAACCCCGATGGGTACGGCAAGGTAGGAAACCCCGTCTGCGGAGATGTCATGGAGATTTTCATCAAAGTAAAAGAGGATATCATCACCGACATCAAGTTCCGCACCTTTGGATGTGGCTCAGCGATTGCGACCAGCAGCATGGTCACCGACCTAGCGAAGGGAAAACACATCGACGAGGCGGTCAAAATAACCCGTGGCGATGTCGCAAACGAACTTGATGGATTACCCGCTCAAAAAATGCATTGCTCAAATCTCGCCGCTGATGCGTTGCACGAGGCGATAAAGGATTATAAGAACAAAAAACAGAAGAAATAAAATCGGAGGTAGAAAACATGGTAAAATTAAAAGAAATCTATAAATGTGCTCTCTGTGGGAACATCATCGAAGTCGTCCATGCAAGTACTGGTCAACTCGTCTGCTGTGGACAACCCATGGAACTGCTCACAGAAAAACTTCAGGATGCTGGAAACGAAAAACACGTACCCATCATTGAAAAGACCGCTACCGGAGTCAAAGTAAAGGTCGGTTCCATCCCACATCCGATGGAGGAGAAACACTACATTGAGTGGATTGAGCTGCATGCAGATGATGAGGTACATCGGAAGTTTTTGAAACCTATGGAAAAACCTGAAGCAGAGTTTTGTGTGACAGCAAAACACCTCTCCGCCCGTGATTACTGCAATATCCATGGTTTGTGGAAATCGAAATAATCGTTTTTCACAGAACCATCTTTTTCTTTTTTTTTCCCTTTTATGAGGGCTTCGTAAACGTTAAATAGCCACCACTGCATACTAAATGTTAACAATTAACCCGGGAGGTTTGGTAGTGTCAGATAAAATACGAGATAAAAATTCTATTACCAATGTTGCAGAAAAAGAACTTGATCTTCTCATCAGACACATCGATATCCTAAAGACCGTCCGTGACCACGGTCCCATCGGAATCATCCGACTCTCTCAGATAACCGGTCAACCCCAACATGTCATCAGATACTCCCTCCGAACCCTGGAACATGACGGCATCATAAAACCATCCGCCCAAGGCGCCATTATCACAGATAAAATTCATGAAACACTCGGAACCATTGAATCCACCCTCGATGACATGATCACCACCATGTCTGATTTGAAGAAGAAATTGAAATAACACAAAATCTTCTTTAGAAAGCTACAGTTGAATCATATGAATCACATGCCAAAATTTTTAAATAGCATAAGTAAATAGTCTTCTCAGCCTAAATGAGGTGCTAAAAAAATGAAACACAGCAATCTATTGCTCATAACGATGATGATAAGCAGCCTTCTTCTCATCGCTACGAACCCAGTCTTGGCTGCAGATGAAACCATCACAGATATGATTGAAGACGTAAGTTCTGTTGATTTTAACCAACAAACCACTGTTGTTACCTCCCATCCAGATATCAATGTATCAAACATCGACATTGTCGAGGCAACCTACAGCCAAATAGGAACACAAGCGACCGTCACCATGCAGGTTCGAGGCGTCATCGAAAACAGAGGAAAAATCATTGATGCATACACAGACGACACCTTTGCTCCTTTGAACTTTGTGGAATATGATTTTTCCTTATCAACCACAGAGCAAGACTACACCATCAGTTATGCGAACCAATCAGGTCAGGTCAGCAACGGTCTTGACACAACAAACCTAACCTCGGCAGATTTCACAGTCACTGGCGATACCCTTTCGATCACCTTCCAATTAACTGGTCCAGATGAGGTCTACGACAACATGAGTGTTACCTCCATGTTTGTGAAAATGAACTTCACCGCTACTGGCGAGGATTTCACCGATTTTGTCTACCTCTCCGATATCGCACCCAACCCCGCCCTGGAAATCATGGAAGCCTACGGACCCAGTGTTGGTGCAGTCGGTGAAACAATACAGTTCAACGGAAGCATCATCCCGCTCACTGGACAACCACCCTATCAATACAGCTGGGACTTCGGTGACGGCAGTACGACATCCACAGATGTGAATCCTACCCATATTTACACAAAAGCAGGTGAATACACCTACACATTCACCGTCACCGACCAAGCAGATGATTCGGTCAGTGAAACTGGGGAGATCACCATCTCTGCCGAAGGAAGCTCGAATGGAGACTCAGGGATCTCCAACATGACCTTGTTCCTGGTGATCCTGGCAATCATTATTATCATTGGTGTCGTCGTCATTATCTGGATCATCCGACGATAAACCAACCACCCACCTTTTTTTTCTTTTTTTTCTTGAGTTATCTTTTTATGGTCTGAGAAGATGACTTTCCTATCGAGGGATCAGAACCATGAAGGATGGCGAAAGCAAATACGCGTATAAGAAAAGAACCGCCTGGGAGCTTTTTTCGAAACAGCAACTCACCACTGCTTTTTCGTTTGCAGAAGGATATAAAAAATTCCTTGATGCTGCAAAAACAGAGCGAGAGGCAGTAGAAGTAATCGCAGACATAGCAAAAAAACAAAAGAAAAAAGTCATCATCAACCAGGGAAAATCAGCTGCCATCATCATTAAAGGGAAAAAACCTCTCCGCGATGGACTCCGCATTGTTATTTCTCATATTGATTCACCCCGGCTTGACCTCAAACAAGTACCCTTATACCAGGATTCTGAGAGTCATCTTGCGTTGTTCGAAACCCATTATTATGGAGGGATCAAGAAATTCCAATGGGTCGTTATTCCTCTAGCATTGCATGGGGTTATTGTGAAGAAAGACGGAAAAAAAATCACGTTTACTTTAGGGGAGGATGACCTCGACCCGGTCTTTTCTGTTCCTGATCTATTGCCTCATCTCTCCCATGAGATCCAGGATAACAAGAAGATTGATGAGGCGATCAAGGGAGAAAGCCTGGATATCGTGATCGGCAGTGTACCTGCACGAGGTGATTTTAAGGAGAAGATAAAGGTAGCGATCCTTGAGAAGCTGCATGAAGAGTATGATATCACTGAAGCGGATTTCATCTCCGCGGAACTTGAGGCGGTCCCTGCCTTTAAAGCTCGCGACCTAGGATTTGACCGGTCATTGATTGGAGCGTATGGGCAGGATGATCGTATCTGTGCGTACGCCGCGCTCGAAGCGATATTGGATGTCAAAAACCCGGAACATACCGTGCTTGCTCTCTTTGTCGATAAAGAGGAAATAGGCAGTGAGGGGAACGCCTCTGCGCAAGCGACCTCGTTTCTACGATCCTTGATTCGAGACCAAGACGCGAATGTCGACATCGATGGTGTCCTGCTCACATCAAAGGTGATCTCCGCGGATGTTTCCTCTGCGGTCACCCCGAACTATACGGATGCTTTTGAGTTGAAAAACGCATCATCCCTTGGGAATGGTGTGGTGATGTCAAAATACACTGGTCATGGGGGAAAATATTCTGCGAATGATGCCTCTGCCGAGTACATTGCTGAGATTCGATCGTTGTTGGATAAGGCGAAAGTCCCCTGGCAAACCGGTGAGCTAGGCAAAGTCGATAAAGGCGGAGGGGGAACCGTGGCGAAATACTTCTCACGTCTGGGTATGGATGTCATTGATCTTGGTGCACCGGTGCTCTCGATGCATTCACCTTATGAAGTCACCAGTAAGGTTGATCTCTATGCGTCTTATCTTGCATATCTAGGCTTCTTTAAAAGTTGATTCCTCAAGATCGTGTGAGACCGGTTGTGTCCCCTCGTCTGGTGATACTTTATTCTGACAGTACTCTGGTGAGCAGAGCTTATTTGTTTTCTGGGCGATCGGGAAGCCGGCCAGATGCATCATGGGCACGGTTGCCTTCTTCCCATGTTTCCATCGAGCGTAAAACCAATGAGAAAAGAAGAACATGGGATTCAGCATCCATTTCATGTCCGGCCTCCAGAAATCGATGTTGTTCTTCCAGCACCGGGCGATGACCTCCCATTGCAACTCAGAAAGACCCTTCAGGTTGGTGCGGCGTTGATTCCCCAGCATCGCCTCCTTCAACGGGATGAATAACACCGGGGTGTAGAACATTTTCGAGTGATGATTCCGAAGATCATCGATGAGATCTAAGGTCGCACGGACATCCTCCTCGGTTTCATCCGGCTGTCCGGTCATGATGGTACATAATGGCCACCAGTCATAGTCATTCATAATGCCGACACCCTGGACCACCAGCTCAGGCCAGTTATCGACTGTATAGGGGAGTGCTTTTCCCTTCATGTATTTCTTCATCAGTCGCACACTCCCTGTCTCGATGCCGACCTCAACAGAGACAAACCGCTTCGGGTAGGATTTATGTAGCTCTGGCCGCCAGCGAGTCTTCTCCAACAGAATTGGTGATAATTCCTCTAACAGTTTTTTATCGTAGATGACTGGTGCAAGCGACGCATGAGACAACAGGATGTAATCGACTCCGGGGTAGGAGGCGATGGTCTTGTAGAGTTTTACGATTTCCTCCCGGTTTGGGATGAACCGTGGTTTTGATTTATAAAGAAAGATATCCTCGGTGACGGTAAAGATTGTTGATGATCCTCCCTCAACATTAGTTTTGACTTCTTTCATGATATAGTCGATGGGAAATGAGTATTTTGTCCGGTTCGTCGGACTGCAGAATTGACAGCCTCGTCCGCAGCCTCTGGTGATTTCTACCATCCCGTAACAGGCTGCATGGATGATGGGTGGGATTTTTCTTCTATCTGGTTTTTTTGCGACATAATACGATGGGACTGATTCATTGTTCAGTATTTTTTTGAAGACATTGACCAAATCCTCTTCTCCTTCTCCTTGGAACAAGACATCGATGCCCCATTTGTTCTGCATCCCAGAGTCGTTGATCTGCCAGGATCCAGCGCCCCCAACAATGATCTTTGGTTTATGCTGCAGGATCGCAGGATGGGTGATGAGTTTTTCAAACTCTGCCGCGTTGAGTGCCTCCCCGCCAAAACCAATCAGGGAGTTATAGGTGGTGGATACATATGCTAACCCCATGGGGTCCATGGAAGAGATACCGACGATCTTGGTGTTCTTTCCGATAAATCGGTGTAACTGGTCGTAATGTGCGACAGCGGCAATTCCTTCCCCGAACTCTTTTGTCAACAATGATTCTACTTTTCGGAGACCGTAGATGGTCCGCTTCGCGGTCCCATCTTCGTTGCTCGTGAGATTCTCCAGATGTTCCCGTAATGCTAGTCCGGAGAGTTTCTTTGGGAAAGTGCAGATGAATGCCGCGAAGGGATTGTCATCGTATTCGTTTGCCTCTGCACGGGAGGCGGTGAGAACAATCGGGTACCCCCCTTCTTTGTTATCCATCAAGGACAGCCCCCTGTTTCCTATGTCGGAGGAGGATTGTTTTGAACACGGGGTCTTTTAATGTGTCCTGTAGTTTGAGGAGGAATTCTTTCCAGGACAGAGCATTGCGGGACCATCGGATCATGTCTTTCTTATGAAGCGAGAGGATTTTTAGGAAACTTTGCCAGTTGTATCCTTCTTCCTTTAGAGGGGTGGACCATCCGGCATCGTTCCAGAGGTAGGTTGGGAGTCGGTTGCCGAACCAGAGGCTCAGAGAATCAATGTCCCAGGCGTTGTCTTTTTGTTCTTCTGATTGTTTTTTTAACAGGATCGGTTCTGGTGGTATTTGTAACTTCATCAGTCATCCCCCATATACATGGTAGATAGGTCTTAGATAATGATAATGAGTTTTTAATATTTTAGAAAAAAAAAACATTTTCTTATTTCTCTACAAGGCTACATCCCGAAATAGATAATTAAGGAGGAAGCAATACTTTTCTTTGCATTGGATGGGATGGGCAAAGAAAAGGATAAACCCAACAGTAGCGAACCATGTGAACCGCAACTTCACCACCGACTTCACAAAGGTGGTGATCAAAGCGGTTCACCAATTACCACCACCCTGGAAACCCAGCAAAAAAGGCAGGAAAGGACACGATCCACAGACGGTTGCTGTAGGTTGTGTTCTTAAAGTAGGATTCAACCAAACCTACGACGGTATCGAAGCACAGATGAAAGACAGCGAGATCATCAAACAACACTATGCTGAGCTGCCTGGGCACAGCGTCATTCAGCGAGGAATGAAACGACTCTCCATCACCTACATCAGAAAGGTGATGAACCGAGTCACCCGGTTTCTCCGAAGGAAAAAGATGAACATCGCTGTGGACAGCACAGGATTCAGCACCCAGAACAGCAGCACCTGGTACGATATCCGCATTGAACGACAAGGGAAACGCAGAGACTGCATCAAACTTCACATCAGTGTCGACATCGACACCGGTGTGATCCAATGGTTCACCACCACACCATGGAATCACCATGATTCCAAAGAGTTCGAACATCTGATCAAACACCTCCCGGATCTCGGAAACGTCCTGGGTGACAAAGCGTTCTCCTCCAGGAACAACTGTCAGCTTGTCGCTGATAAAAACGGTACACCCTATCTCTGCTTTCGAACAAACGCTCGAAGCAACGCCAAAGGCAAGCCTGCCTGGATCATCTCATTCAGAACACGTAAGAATGATCCTGAGGCGTGGCTTGCGGTCTATCATCTCCGATCCATCATCGAGAGTGTGTTCTCCTCGATCAAGAAACGCTGGGGTAGTTTCCTGCTCAGCAGGAAACGGTGGATGCAGAAGAAAGAGTTAGCACTGAAGGTGTTCTCCTATAACATAAAACAGGTACTCCTGGTTCAATATGCGAAGGAACGGAAGGTCCCGTTGTGGATCAGGATTAAATAAAACCACAACGAGCCTTTCCATTCCCTTAGCAATGAGTGTATACCAGAACCAGTTATTAAAAAATTCGCAGAATGACCATCGTTGAACTCTGAAATTACCTATCGAAACTACATTTTCAATGGTGTGCTGTGAGTTACCTCACAGCGAAATGAAATTCAAAGAGTCATTTCTGAATTCATTTCGGGATGTAGCCTCTCTACAACAAATGTTTATATATTGGGAGCATCTATAGAGTTGAACAGAACTTTATCTATCCTTAGGGGGATATCTCAATGAAAAAAAATTTACTAAAAGTTATTTGTACGCTAGGGATTCTTGCATTACTTGTCGTACCAACGTCTGCAATAATCCAACCTAAAAAAGATCTATCAATTCGAAAACCGCTTCTTTTGGACTTTGACCCGCTAGTTGACAATATCACCGTGACGGTCACTATAAAAGAAATCCGTGCTTTGAAAACCATTGATCTCCTTTCTGACCCTGATTTTTATGTGAAAGTAAAAATCAATGATGAGGAATTCATCAGTAATGTTTGGGAGAACATGAAATACGTTGAGAACCCTGGTTTTTCTGCCACCGCAGAGGTACCCAAAGATGATGAGTTCGTCAATATCACCATCGAACTCTGGGACAAAAACAACAAAATTGATTTTCTCTGTGACATCAGCGCTGATGATGGGAACTACACCCTGGCACGGACTGCAGATATCGTGTATAGTATCGCCGCTGGTGTCTGGTGGGGTGATGACTCCCTTGGAGACGATAGTGGACTGGGACGGTTGAACGGATGTGACGATAATAGCATCTATCAACAAGACCGGGATTGCGAACTGTGGTTCGATATCACGCAAAATGATTTCGACCAGGATGGATTCCCCTATTGGCTTGAGACAGAGGCTTACAACACCAGCCCAATGATTAGTAACCTTGGTGAGGATGCTGACCAAGACGGCATTCCCATCGAATGGGAACATTTCTACGGATTAACCTACTTCCAATGGGGTCACGATGAGGGGTACTACATGGTCTATGATCCATTTGAATGGGAGAATCATACGGAAATAGATGAAGACATCGATGCATTAAACGACATCGAGGAATACCTCACCTGGCAATGGGGTTCTGATCCTTTCCGGCAGGATATCTTCCTAGAGATTGATCAGATGCAAAAAGAACCAGGAAATAACGAAACAACGGTCCCGCTGCTCTCCTATGAATTTATCAGAGACTCCCATGCAAGGCAGAATATTGTATGGCATATCGACGATGGTCGGCTTGGCGGTGGCGAAATTGTCCCTTATAAAGCAGACCTGCAAGAATATGACCTTGATCAATTCTACTGGAAATACTTCATGCATCAGAATGCAAACAACTGGCGACGTGGCGTTTTCCACTGGGGTTTCATCGGATATAATGTGACCCAAACGGTCGGTTTTACCTTTGGCTCCCGTATCGGGAACATGTTTGCTGTCGATTGTTTCTATCTCCCAGCCTTATTCCTAAAAACGCAGGTCAAACTCATTCCCCTATTTTCTAGTCTGGCCAGGAGAACCTTTAACAGTGAGAAACAACTGGCGTACATTTACGCTGGTGTCATCATGCATGAGACGGGGCATTCTCTTGGACTGAATTGTCCGGGGGTTGACTGTCATGATGGCAAATGGCCTTGGGAGGTCAACTACTGGCGGTACGGATCTTATAAAAGCGTGATGAACTACCGATATGTCTACAGCGCATTAGTGGATTATTCAGACGGCTCTCGTGGAAAAAACGACTGGGATGACTGGTCCAGCATTGACCTGACCAACATCAACCCACGACCACATTGGTAAACACTTTAAAAGATTCAACAACACTCATCCTCCTTTCTTTATTTTTTATTCCAGTATGTATTTGACAGGCAGTTTCTGGACAAAGAACTGATACTTCCCACGGATGGTTCGTGGAATCGTGTCGAGGTACTCGATGGAGAGTGAAAACTCATCACCGAGTCTCGTGCGGATGTTTTCTTTAATCACCTGTTCATCCTGCTCTGAGAAACCCTCTTTTTTTATTATGCGCAGTACCAGCTCTCCCTCCTGATCCTGGTACAGCTGATATTCCTTCATGTGAGATGAGGACCGTGAGATGAGCTGCAACACCCCCATCAAGGGCACCAGCCGACCCGTGTGTGAGACCATGAAATCCTGGATCCTCCCCTCCACGGACTTCAGTAACTGAACCTGTCGGCCACACTCGCACTGCTGCGAGGTGTACACCGCGATATCCCCGGTCTTGTACCGAATGAACGGGAAAATACCGGTATGGAACCCGGTTGCGACGATCTCCCCGATTTCTCCTTCCTTTGTTATGGGGTTTCCGTTTCTGTCGACTAGTTCAGCATACCCGTAGTCTGGGAAGAGATGATATGTGTTCGCGGTTTCACAGGTGCCAGAAAGGACGCATTGTTCACGATGGCCGTATTGGCCATGGACCCTGCAGTGGAAGAACGATTCGAGGAACTCTCGTTGCCAATCATAGATGGTCTCCCCGAATAAATGCACCGCCTTAACTCCCTTTACTTCTATGGAA
>JALOTN010000005.1 GCA_025457885.1 Thermoplasmatota archaeon
AACAAATGCAACGTTCGAAGTTATTCTCGGAGAAATTCTGGTTAACTCTTTATACCCTTGGTTCATTCTGGCTCTCATGACGTTTCGGTCTCCTGCTCTAACGGTCGATGGAATTCTTATTCAGGATCATGCGGTTCTTCTTATCCAACGAAAACAATCGCCGTATGAAGGATCTTGGGCGCTACCTGGTGGTTTTGTGGAGTACGGGGAGAAAACAGAGGATGCGGTGATTCGGGAGCTGGCAGAGGAAACAGGGTTGCAGGTAAAGATCCGTGGATTGCTTGGGGTGTATTCTGATCCTCATCGCGATCCTCGTGGGCATACCGTCTCGGTGGTGTATCTGGTGGAATCAATCGGAGGAGTGTTGAAAGCAGGGGATGATGCAAGCAGTGCAAAGTTTTTCAAGCGTGATGAGTTACCAGGTTTAGCATTTGATCATGCAATGATAATTAAGGATGCATTCGAGAGGTTGTCCAATGGAATTTTGTCCGAAATGTAAGGTGTTGATGCTGCCACAGGGGGAGTTTTTTATTTGCAACTCCTGTGGGGAGAAAAAGAGGAAGCAAGGAAGCTCAGTGGTCGTTGAGAAGCAGAAACAGAAGGAAACGGTCGTCCTTGAAAAAAAGATCGATATTTTGCCGAAAACCCGCATCGAGTGTCCGAAATGCGGGAATAATGAGGCGTTTTGGATCCTGCGTCAGACCCGGGCGAGTGATGAGCCGGAAACAAGGATTTTTACGTGTACGAAATGCGAGCATCGGTGGAGGCAGTATTAACCAAGGAATATATCTGAGAGTAATGGTTGAATGATCCTCTTTTATTTTCCTGTGGATAGAAAAGTATATTAACAATTGTTAACTATCGTGATAAAGATGATGAACACCTCAGACCTCTCTGAACTGAATCAAAACATCATAGAAACCTTCGAAGAAGTAAAAAAAGTAGTCGCAAAAAACGAACACCGCTCACGAGCCGGACTCATGCTTGGTTTACAAGAGATCGGGGCTTCTCTGGATGGCTTCATTGGGGCATACTACCCAGTCGCCTCCAACATCATTATCGTAAACAAAACTCCCCTGCGTAGAATCCTTGAGACAGATAAAGCATTGCTCAAACCGTACATCTTCCATGTCTTGCTCCATGAATACATCCATGCGCTGGGATTCCTTGATGAGGAGACCACAGGGCAAAAGACCTATGAAATAAGCAAACAACAGTTCGGAGAACATCATATCATCACTCAACTCTCAACAGACATTCGGAAGTTCTTTCCCAACCTGGTCTATCCAATCCATGGATGGGTCCCACAGAAAAACGTACCATCCATTGAACTTGTAAAAGGCTTTGATTTCTCAAGCACTAATTCCTATATCACGTAACAAGCCATTCGATGGCTGAAACATTCTTTTCCCACCTGATGTTCATCAGACAGAAAATTATATAAATACATCAAAATAATAGGTATGTATCTCAAAGAGGAAAAAGAAGGTCTCCCTATGGTGAAGAAAATACTCCTTGCAGGATTGATAACGGTTCTCTTCGCAGGACTCATCATTTCCCCTGCAACCGCGCAACTGACCCAAACAGATGAAGCATCAGCAAAAGAATCAGGGGCTATAGAACGATTCATGGATGATGTCGAAATCATCGCTACGACCTCACAAAGTTTTTCTGAGTTCATCGAAAAACTCCAGACGCTCTGCCTCACAAACGACTATATAAAATACCCCATCGTGCAGGATTTAGTGGCGCGAATGCTTGATTTCCTCACCAACGAACGAGCGTTTTCAGGAACCGGATTAAACCTCCTTGACCTCCTAGGCACGTTGTCTTCGAAGCTCGGGGGGAATTTCTTTGTGCTCAGTTATGGAGCGTACCACCGGCTCAACCCACGCAAGGATAACTCCATTGACCGGTTCAAAGAACGACTCTCCATGTGGCGCTATTCTGATACTGCAAAACTCATCAAAGGAAGAACCCTGACCTTTGAACGACAGCCCTTTGGGTTGCACCAGAAGATAGTTGGTCCCCAGCTTGGGTTCATGAAAGGATTCAAAGGGATCTTCATCGATATCGAAAGCAAACTGACGGGGAATTCCTATGTGTTTTTCATTGGAAAAGCACGCCGCATCCACGCCTTTGATTTAACTCCACTTTCCAAATAAATCGCTTTCCTATTCTTTTCCCTTTTTTTTTCTTTCCTACGTGTGACATTTCCCCCAAGAAATCCAGTCATTTTATCCGAGTAAAATTTCGACGATTGCCTTACTCAACGTAGAAAATTATATAAATACTGAAGATAATATACATTTAATCGAAAAAATCCAAATTCGATGACGAGGGTAAAAATATGACGAAAATAAAAGGAATGCTTGCAATAGGCGTAATTCTTCTTTTTCTGGGAGTCATAGTTAACCCAGCAACAGCACAGGTTACGATTCAGGAAAAAGTCCAGGAAAAAATAGATTCAATGAAGGTCAGTAAGGTACAACAACTGCAACTCTCACGAGATGAACTTCTCTCTATGCAGAAGTTCTTCCCTGATCTGATCGAGAAGATATCCATGGCCAGCTCCCGAGCGAACCTTGTGGATATCGTTCAAAGCTTCATCGCGGAGAACGGTCGACATCCGGTCCTTGTATTCCTCTTAAACCTTTTTGTCAAAGGGATTGATTTTAACTTTAAGATTAATCAGCTAAGGCCACTTCGAAAGAACGTCTTAATCATGAGCTGGGGATTTACAAACAAGTTCCTCTCATTAGGTAAAAACAAGATTAACCTAGTCCGACCCTGCACCTTATGGTTCTACTCCGGACGAAGCAACCTAGTCCTCAACAGTCGCACCATCATTATTGATCCCTACCCGTTTGGGATTAAGATGATCAACGGTAGACAGGTCGGATTGATGTCCGATTTCAAAGGACTGTACATCCATCGGTCCGGTTCTATCGCAGATAAAGCCATCACAATGTTCTTTGGCTTTACCAGCGCAGTCCGAGGTTTTGATCTTTCCCCAATGAAATAAGTAGATCACCCTCTTTTTTTTCATTTTTTTTCTTTTCACTTTTTTTTTCATACATACTTATATGATGTCGGTTTGTTCTGGGTATCTCCTATGCCATCACCTCAGGTGACTGTGATACGCAGTCGACGGCGGAAGAAGACGATTCAAACGAAATCTACTGCAGATCACCTCTGGATCTATCTTCCCGCGGGTATGTCTGCAAAGGATGAACAAAAATGGATAGACCGGATGATCCAACGTAACAATCGTTGGAGACAAAAGAAGACATTAAAGGAAAGTGACGGGTGGCTTCATAAACGCGCAGAGGAGCTAAACAAAAAGTATTTCGGTGGCACCCTTCAGTATTCCATCTGCTTCGTCAGCAACCAACGCACACGGTTTGGGAGTTGTACTTCCCTGGACCATTCTATCCGCATCTCCGATCGAGTGAAAACCATGCCGTCCTGGGTGCTGGACTATATCATCATCCATGAGCTTGCCCATCTCCTCCACCCGGATCATTCAAAAAAATTCTGGGAGCTGGTGGATCAGTACAAGTATGCGGAACGTGCCAAAGGATACCTCATTGCACTTAGTGCAGACGCCAGTGATGATGCAGAAGAAACACCAGTTGAGGAAACCATTTTTTCTGAATTCTAAGATGGTTAAGCTTTTTCTTTTTTCAGAAATGAAAATATATATATCCTCGTATCAGATATCCATCTTGAGTGAGGTTGAGTTATGAAAACATTAATAGAGGAATTTGGATGGAATGCTGGGAAAGTCTGGAAGACACTCAGTACAAAAGGACCCTTGAAAGAGGAAGCATTGCGTCAGAACACAAAACTCGCTGGTGACGAGCTGTGGACCGCGATTGGCTGGCTCGCACGAGAAGGGAAGATCTGTCGCGTCAACAACATGTACAAGCTTGGGGATACCAATCTGACCCCAAAGATTGGAGTTGATGCCGGGAAAGTCTGGAACACCGTCGCTCGACAAGGGGAGATGGATATCTCCACCATCGCACGGGTCGCACAGATTACCGAGGTGGATGCGTACCAGGCACTCGGTTGGCTCGCACGAGAAAACAAGGTACAGTTACAAAAAATAAAATCAAAGGAACCAAAGATCAAAGTAGCTTTGAAATAAGACCTTTTTCATAAACAACGAAGGAGCACTTCTCCTTCTTTTTTTACTGATTTTTTATTCCTCCAAGGCTGATAAAAACATTTTTAAGATATATTGCTTTGAAGTCTTGCATGACTCAAAAAATCCTGCTACAAATAAGTGTTGTACTGGTCGGTCTGCTCCTCAGCCTGCCCGTAACAGCAATACACTATGATGTGAAAAACCCCCAACAGACCATCCTGATGGATTATGACCCTCTGGTGGATATCAATGTCACAGTCGATATCCATGCCATCCGAGCATTAGATACACTAGATCCTCGTAGCAATCCTGATTTCTTCGTAACACTGTATATCAATGACGGAGAATATACAAGCCCGACCTGGGAGAACACCAGTTACCTGTATGATTGCTTCTCGGTCACCGCCGACGTCCCTGATGATAGAAAAACGGTTGATATCACCATTCAACTCTGGGATGCGGATGAGGAGAAAAACACGTTGTGCGATATCAGTAAAACAAAAAACAACAATAACACTGGTCTTGAGATTCACCTGCAATATGATTTCAGCATCGGCAGATGGAGCGGGGACAACAACCCCGTGGACGTAACCGGTTATGGGCGGGTAAGTGGGAGTGCTGATGGGAGCATCAGTTCTAACGAAAACGACTGTGAACTCTGGTTTGGCATCCATCAGAATGATTTTGATTCCGATGGTCTTCCCTATTGGGTTGAAACGCATGTCTATGCTACGGACCCAACGGTTGATGACACCGGTAGTGATGATGATGAGGATGGTATTCCCATCGAATGGGAGCATCGCTTCGGGTTTAACCCCCTCCTCTGGGAGAATCACACAGCAATGGACCCCGATCAAGATAGCCTCACCAACCGAGAAGAATATCTCACCTGTGGGTTTGGTTCTGATCCCTATCGAAAAGACGTGTTCCTTGAAATCGATTCCATGCAAGAGGAAGATGGGACATTCAGAAACGTCACCAGCAACGCCCTTGAGCTTGCAAAAAACCCGTTTCATACGAGAGATATCATCTTCCATTTCGACACTGGAGAGTTGAATGGAGGGGAGATCATCCCGTATGACCCCGAGACTTCATTTGAGGAACTCCGCATGATATGGAACCAATATTTTCTTCATAATGACTCAACAGATTGGCGTCGAGGGGTGTTCCATTACCTCATTTTCGTCCATGATCAAACACCAAAAGGGTTTGCCTTCAGCGGCGATGTGCCACCCTACTGGGGGTATAATCCGGGTACAAATGCGTTTGGCCTTGCCAACACCATGATAGAGAAACGGATACAGAAGATGCCCCTTAAAACAACAGATTATATCATCGCCTCCTTAATTGTCCATGAGATGGGGCATAATTTTGGGATACGATTCGGGGAGCCGTTCGGATGCGACAACCGGCTCACAAACAGTCCCTTCAAACTCGGCTGGTACATCTGGAGGAACTATAAGAGCATCATGAACTATCGTTACACCTATTCCCTCCTGGATTATTCAGATGGGTCCCATGGGAAACGTGATTACGACGACTGGGCGAATATCGATTTATCCTATTTTGAGATCCCCGGCTGATTCAACCGACGTACACAAAAAAATCATACCGCATCTCCCTTGAGGCAAAACTATATAAAACACTGGGGTATTGAGGGACACCAAGAGAAGAGAAAATAATATTTCATTTTCCCAGAAAACCGGATTTTTGAAATTTATTGTTTTTTCCTTACTAAGACACCAACTCTCATTATGGAGTTTGTAACTATGAATCCACGATCAAATAATCAACGAAGAAAAAATCAAGAATCATTTCATAAGATAGTAATCAGATGCAATGTTCTCCAGCGTCCGGTGTACGAACATGAACACTGCACGCAATATATATTAAAATCAGGATCTGATACACAAAAAAATTGTAAAAACTGTAAGCATTCTTTTTAAACTAACGAAGAAGAACAGTTTTTTTTTATAAATACAGAGATTCTAGGAGGTGACTTTTCAATGAAAGGAATTGTAAAATTCTACGATATCCGAAAAGGATTTGGTTTTATTCGCGGCGACGATGGTCATACCATCTTCGTCCATAAATCAGCTGTCCCGTTTTTCGATATTTTCCTTCTCCCTGGTGAGCATGTCGAATACCAGGTTGATAACACAGAGAAAGGATTACAAGCAGTCAATTTAAAGAAAGTCTAAAGTTTCTTTCACAGTGATGTTTCCTCTTTCGATGGAAATATCGAATAGAGTCCTTGTTTATGCTTCTTGGTAAGGCTTTGATAGACCGAAGCATTCTCACGAATCATATCAATATATTTCGGGTCTTGTCTGATGATCTTACCAGGGATCCCAAGCACAAGGCTCTGAGGCGGAATTACCATGTTTTCCGTGACAAGCGCGCACGCTCCAATAATAGAACCAGACCCGATCCGCGCGCCATTCAGCACCGTCGCATGAATCCCAATCAGACAATCATCTTCAATGGTAGCCCCATGGACGACCGCAGCATGACCGATAGTCACATTCTTGCCAATGGTAATCACATGATCCATATCGGTATGAAGAACGCAACAATCTTGGATATTCGAACCCTCTCCGATATCAATAGGGCCTTCATCTCCGCGGATCACTGCCTGGGGAAACACCCCACAGTTCTTCCCAATGGTCACATTCCCAATAATAACTGCACTTGGAGCGATATAACTTGAGTGATGGATGGTTGGCATACCTTCGAGCCTCACTGGAGAAATAGAACTGTTTGTCTTATAGTTTATCTCCCTGATTACCTTTTTTATCAAAAAAACACAATGTTTTTAATCTTCCAAAGGATGCTTCTTTTGTCGTGAGTGAGAATATGAGTGATATCGTATCATTGTTCGGTGAGCAGGCAGGAACTGTGTGGAAAACTCTCCATGATAAAGGTCCCCTCTCAGAGTCAGATCTTCTCACCGTTACGCATCTTCCGACTCAGCAACTCTATGCAGCTATCGGATGGCTGGCTCGAGAAAACAAGATACGTAAAGTCAACAGCACCTATCAGTTAGGTGAGACAAATCTCGTTCATTCTATAGGGAAGGATGCTGGGAAAATCTGGCGGACATTGGAAATCTGGGGGGAAGTCGATTCGCAATCGCTGTCTCGGTTATCCCGGATTGTGGAACAGGATGTTTTCATCGCGGTCGGATGGCTCGCCCGTGAGGGAAAAATCGATGGGATGATTCGTAACGTCGATGAAAAAAAGATACTCTTCTGGTTAAAATAAAATATTTTTCTTTATTCTGTGTTTTTTCTTCTGAAGATTCCCTTGATTTTCTCAGCGATACCGCCACCACTGGACTCTGTGGACTCAGATCCCTCCGATGACTTGCGTCGGAATTTTGACCCAAGACGCTGAATGATCCCTTGAAGACCTTTTTTTGGTTCCCCTTCCGATTCCTCCGAGTATTGTGGTTTCTTCCGCTCATGGGTTTTTTTCAGAGGAAACCCCACAAGATTCCCCTCTACGTCCAACTGAAGGACAAAGGTGCTGGGTCGAACCAGGGGATCCTCTGGTTCTGATTCAACCAATGGTGATGGTGGAACCTCCTCCTCAGTGACCTCAATTTTGAGAAAATCGAACCATTTCTTCTTTTTCTCTAATGGAATCTCTGGTTTTTGTGTCTGTTTAAAAAATGGTTTTTGAACCTGTTCTGGTTGCGAGATCTCTCCTTTTGGTGGGATTGGTGGGGTTATCACCGGTGGTTTTACAGACTGCTTCATGGAAGGGTCTATCTGTTTGAGTGTCGTGACCTGCTCATAGGTTACTTTTGGGAACATCCCTGGGTTTTGAACCCTGGCTTTCGCTGACTGAACATCTTCAAATAATTTGAGGATCTCTTCATGGGTTTTTACCCTTGAAGAATCTATTTTTTGTGTATCCACGGGTCTATTCGCCCCTCACCAGTTCCTAATCGATGTACCTTAACAGATAACCAATTTATATAAAAAAACCTATCTCTTCGTCTGAACCCCTCTCTATTATTGTCTCAGAGAGTGTTCTCAGATGACTTGTATCTTCTCATACCGCATTGTCGATTCATCACATCGTGGGCAGTACTCCTCCACGATAATGAAGGAATCAATGGTGCGTACGGGAATTTGTTTCGTTTCATTTTTACAGACTTTACAGTATGTCATTTTAATCACTTTACTGACAAAAATAAACAATGCCCCAATAATAATTAGGTTGAACTAATATATAAACATTTCTCCAATAGTGGCTTCATCTCAATATGGATAATTAGGAATGAAGCTTTCTGTTGAGATGGAAAATTAATATGCTATTTTGTATAGTTTATAGAATTCCTTTCTATGATTCGGTTTGGATGATATCAAAGAGCTTATCCAAAAAAGCCTTCGTATCTTCCTCTTCGGCGTTACGTTGTGACAAATCATTCTCATTTCTGCCATCAGAATGACTTGACAAGGCGACCATATGGTTATACTGTGATACTGCTTCTAACACTCGTTGTGCCGTTGGTTGTTTGCAGAGATCACAGAACTCTTCATCAGATATATTATAGATTTCTCTCCATGGTTTCTTTTTGTGCATCCAGATCCGCATCCCATCTGACAATGAATAGCATTGATAATTAATAAACCATAATGGGCAGATACGTATGCAGGAATACGAGTTCTTGTTGATTTCTGTCCATAGAGAAAAAAAGGAGGGGGATTTTTCCTTAAATCGAGATGAAGATGAGGAAGATTCTTGCTGTCGCGTTCGCTTGAACCTCTGGCGGTTCAGCCTGGCCACATTCCGCCGAGACACTCAAGGTGATCTTTCCGAAACCAACGAGAAGTTTGTCTGATGTCACTGCTCGTTCCTCACCAATGCGAAGCATCGGGAAGGTCGCGGTCCGTGTATTGGAAATCATCCCAAGCAAACCCCCATGTACTTCTAAGGTCACATTCACTTTCGTGGCATTCGCATCACCATTATTTTTCACAGATACTGAGATCTTCCCAGGGCTTGCGGTGAAATTCCCAAGGGTTAAGACCGGGTGACCCCCGCCACCACCCTGTGTGACGTTGATAACCTGCAGGGTGCTATTCTCCCCCCAACCCCGGACACTATTATGACCTCGGACGCAGTAGTAATACGTCCCCAGCGGCTTGTTAACAATGTCATAATACGTGGTGGGAATCGAACTGGAAAGAATCGTCGTTGAACCAAACGTAGCAATCGGTGAGATGTCATCGACGTAGAAGCCTTCTTGATGCCCCCCTGCATCGGTTCCTAACCGGAATCTGATGAAGACAGATTTCCCTGTGTAATTCTCCAGATTGTATTCTTTTTGAACCCAACCACCAGAGGATCCCGTGAAGGAATCCAGGACCTGATAACTCCGTCCGTTCTGACTGACCTCCACATACGCAAAGTCATAATTTGACTGCAACGCATACCAACACCAGAAAGAAAGTATCATACCTGCGGTGACGAAGACCGGTGTTCGGGTGGTCATCGCGCTGGCATCGTAGTCTGCATTCCGTGCTTTAAAACTCATGCCCCCTGAGTAATAACGAGCGGTGGACGACGTAAATCCCTCCAGCCTCCAAAATCCAGTCCCCGATTCAGCATCATCAGTAACAACTGATAGGTTCTGCATCTCACGAAGCTCGAAAGCATCAGGGTTTGCATTCTCGTTCTGCAAGACCCAGGAGACTCGATAGGTACCATCGGAATCATTAGCCATCGGTGAAATCACCGGTGGAATCACCCGAGAAACGACGGTATCCCGAATGTTCTCAGCCTCTTGAAGCAGGTATAAGGCTCCTTCGCAGTTCTCTTTGGTGATCTGATCCAGGTAACTTGCTGCCGGGTGGAACTCATTACAGGCTTCAATACAGTACGGAAACGTGGCTTTTCCCTGGACATAATGACTGTACCCATAGGTGTAATCAATCATATCCCCGACCGTGGGATATAATCCATAGCTCTGATGGGGATCATACGACCCTGAACCACTTTGCACTTTGATCCGCTGCGCGATCTGCTGACCCACCAAGGTCAGATACGAATTGTCTGGAGTCTGCCCGCCAGTATACCCCCAAGGCCACATGACCGCCTCCCCATAGGTATGGTACGTGATCGTCGCAGTGATATCATTTTTCAAAAACATACGAGCAACCGCTTGGTTCTCATACTCGGAGGTAGGACCTGGTCCACTGTAACATTCATTGGCATAATTATGAGAATTCGCCCAAGAAAGGATAGAGCCCCATGTACCTAAAATATTCCCATCGCTGGATCCATTATAATTCCGGTTGGTGTCAACCCCATAGCTGTTAAACTGGGGGAAATAATGACGGTTCTTCCTCCAATCAACACCCTGGTCATGACAGTAGTAATACCCATCAGGATTTGTCACAGGGACAATCCAGATCCTCCGGTTATCAACCAAATCCGCGATCGTGGAATTCACAGTATATAACGAGGTCAGATTGTTAGCGATATGGAGACAGATTTCAACCGTCGGCCATTCTCGTGCATGATGAAGACCCATAAAAAACACCCCCGGCTCCCCTTCATCAACCCCAGGGTTATCAGTGATTTCAAGGCACCAGATGTCTCGTCCCTCATGAGAAGTCCCAATACTATATAATTTGGTTATGCTAGGATAATTCGACGCGATATCCTCCATCATCGTCTCAACCTGAGCAAGCGTATGATACGAACCGGCCATCGCTGCGTCATATTCCTCCAAATCCTCAATAAGGGTCGTGTATTCGAGGTTCAACCAGGTGAGTTCCTGCAGCCTATTTGAAGGAATGATGATATCAACCCATGCACCTGGGGCATCGTTTACTATTTCAATGTTCATTGGTAAGAGAGGAGTGTTTGAAGTTATTGGTATCCTCACCAGCACATGATGAGGCGTAAGATCATCAAAAAGGATGCTTGCTTCAACCATTGGATACGAGGCGGTACACAGTAGCATACAAAAAATTAAACCAAATATTTTTCGGTCACTCTTCATAATATCCCCAACCCCGTTATTATGTCACCCTTCTATATAAACATTTGTTGGAAATACCTTAAAAAACCTTAATCTCATTCAACCATCGCCTCTGACGACTTTTAAAAAATCCTTACCTTCAAAGGAAAAATGACATGGTGCTTTCACAGAGACATCGAGATATCCTTCAACCGTTCCTTGTCCTAATTGCACCTGAAGGGAAATCACTGTGCTCCCTCTGTCATCAGAAAAACCCATCCCAGCTCCCCCTAAACCTTTAATGATGACCACCGCACCACTAATAGGGATCCCTTTCGTATCATTGACGAAGACCAAAAAACTGATATTTTCTGGCTCTAAACCTTGAATCGTCATCAGCTGAGGACTGATCGACACAAGCAATGGCTTTGGGAATAGACAGGGATTGAACATCAACGTAAGTATGCTGAGTAAAACAATAGATCCGATAACAATCGAAACCGTCAGACGCATCGGAAGCCCAATGACCGCTTCTTCATCCTTGATGAAATAACCTTTGGTTGTTTCAGAACTCATGATTCGACCTCCCAGACGAAACTCAAACGATAAATATATAATGAATTATTTAATTCTTTGTATTAAATCTGGGAGGTTTTATGTCAAATCAAAGAATCTATTCATTAGTTTGGAATAAGAAGGCTGTTGTGACTCAACCAATCGCACTCCTTGTGGTGTTTTTCGTTTCAAGTGTCATCCTGACCTTGTTTTTTCTATCGATTCCTGGTCTCATAAAAGAATCACATCGACAACAGGTCGAAACAGAAATCGAAAAAATCATCGTTGAAGCCTCAACCATGTATGAGTACGCAGAAAATGGAACAAAAAAGACAATCTCTGTTCAATTCCCCTCCTCTCTACGATTCGCGGTGTTTGGAGCAGTCCCAACGCAAGGAACAAGCGAACCAACAACCCTGACTATTGATGATCACACATCCAATAATTACTTCTATGTTATGAAGGATGGTTCTATCTATCCATTCCATACCAACACTCGTTTTTCAAATCATAATATGACACAGATAGTGTTGTTTCATCCAGGATGCTTCACCATCACCTTTCAGCTCTGTCAAAAGGAGGGAACCCCTTATGTCACGATGCAGTAACGATATGAACAGTATGATGGTTTTATCTCTTACGCACCTTGGTCTTCTCATCGCAACCGCAATTCTCTTGTCTGTTGTCCTCTTCTTTATCTTCAACAATGATTGGCAGCGGACCGCTGAACTCCAAGCTCAAGCAAGTGATTTTTCTAATCTCCTCTGTGATACGGACAATAGTTTTTTTGAACGAATCAACACTTATACGTTCACTCACAAAGACTATCCCTACTCAGTGAGGATTTCTTCTGAATATATCGTGCTTTCTGCGCCTGGATCCTGGCAAAATACTTTGAAGGTAGCAACCAAGTTTCTCATCCGACCCTGGCCACGCATGAGTCAACAGAACTGGACCACCGGGGAAGACCTCCATGACTTTCTCACTACAACCTTCAATCATACAGGGACACAAAACGATCCTCTCTCGTCACAAAATTTCACGGTTTTCCTTCATCAGCTCAATAACACCTTAACATCCTTGGCAAAAGAACCGTTAAATATCCTTATCGATAAACCGATTTTTATCGAGAAAACTTTCCTTTATTATGATGAAAAGAAATACGATTTCCTCCTCCTCTATCAACAGTAACACTCCGAAACTCATATAAAAAAGGTGGGAACGTGAAATGATAAATCATCAAACCAACCGTCCACCTTCTAATAGCCTGTCAACATTAGGGGAGAAAAATACCGTCATCATTATATAGGCAATGTCCTATTCTTTCCCCAAGAAGAGAATCATTCAACGGGGAGGCAGCGTGCCATGTTTAATGTAAAGATAAAATCAGATATTATTAAAGGAATCATCGATGTAACATCACCTTTGGTTAATGAAGCAAAATTCAACATTAGCGCAAAAGGAATTTCCATTCGTGCAGTCGACCCTGCGCATGTCGCAATGGTGGACCTTGAGTTGAAGAGCACCGCGTTTGAGGAGTACAAAGCAGATGATATGGAACTCGGAGTAGACCTTGATAAACTCAACGGCATCATGAAACTTGCGAACGCCGGTGATTCGATTTCTATGGAATACGATGAGGATTCAAACCGTTTAATCGTAAAAATCGGTAACCTCGTCCGCCGCATGGGTTTAATTGACACAGCAGGGATGCCTGACTCCAAAGTCCCCCATCTCGACCTCCCCGCAAAAGCAGTTGTCAAAGCATCAGAGCTCAGTAAAGGAGTGCGAGCCTCAGAGGCAGTTTCTGATCATCTGGCGTTAAGTGTCGATAAAGACTCCTTTGAGCTGTTCGCAGAGGGAGATACGGATACTGTGAACCTGAAACTTCCAAAGAATATGCTCTTGGAGCTTCATGCCCCTGGGAAATTTAAAAGCCTGTTTTCCATTGATTATTTCAGCAATATGATCAAACCGGTGAAGAGTGAAGACCCTATTTCCATTAACATCGGCAATGATAACCCTATCCGGGTGGATTTCGATTTTGCTGAGAAACATGGACATGTGACGTATCTCTTAGCACCTCGTATTGAATCAGAATAAGAGACATTCATTCGTCGTCTCTATGAGAGGTGCGATGGTTCATGAAAGGAACTCGACGTTATCGATATATTGCTTTTCATGTTGAGTATAAAGATACTAGGTGTGGTGTTTCGACGTCGCAGCTCATTCAGGACCTCCGACTCCAAGCGACTATGTTGTTTTCAAAAAGTCTCAAGGACCTTGGTGTCTGGGTGATACAGTTTGATGGTACAGATGGAATCATCAAGTGTCATTATAGGGAAAAGGAACATCTCATACAGATGTTGATTTCATTAAAAAGCATTGGACATTCAGCTGTAACGATTACAACATCTTCGACCGCAGGTACAATAAAGGCATCTTTGAAAAAAAAATTAAAAAAGTGAGATAATCGGAGTATTTTTTCTCTAGAGTTTATCTGCTTGTTTCCAGGTAAGGATAGGGTTTTTCACCGCTCCGATTTCGTCGATGCGTCGCACAACGGTATTATGGGGTGCTTCTTTGACGAGATCAGGTTCTTCCTGTGCTATTTTTAGCAAGGTTGCGATATATCCATCTAAAGTTTTTTTCGACTCTGACTCGGTCGGTTCGATCATGAGTGCCTCTTTGACAATTAAAGGGAAATAGACCGTTGGCGGATGAAGCCCATAGTCAAGGAGACGTTTTGCGACATCTAACGCACGGATGCCTTTGGTCGCCAGCAGTTGTTCACAGCTGATGACGAACTCATGTTTGCGAAGCTCTCGATAGGGGAGCTGATAGAGGGTGGAATCTACGAGTTTTTTCCTCATGTAATTTGCGTTTAATACAGCGACTTCTGAGGTTTCCTTTAGACCATTTCCTCCCATCAGGAGCACATAGATGTATGCTTTAATGATCACAGAGGTATTCCCGTAGGCGGCTTTTATTTTCCCAATGGAATCCGGGTAATCATAATCAAAACGATACAGATGTTGTTTTTTTACGATTCGCGGGACTGGGAGGAATCGTTCGAGTTTTTGTTTTACACCAACCGGCCCAGCGCCTGGTCCACCTCCTCCATGAGGCGTGGAAAACGTCTTATGAAGGTTAATATGGACGATATCAAAGCCCATATCCCCCGGACGTGCTTTTCCCATGATGGCATTCATGTTCGCACCATCATAGTAAAGGAGTGCACCTGCTTCATGGACAAGCCGGGCGATTTCCCTGATGTCTGTTTCGAAGATCCCTAAGGTGTTTGGATTGGTCAGCATAAAGCATGCGGTCTTCTCTGAGAGTGCTTTTTTCAGCATCTCCAGATCAACCGTTCCTTCTTTGGTGGATGGGATTTCGATGACTTTGTATCCTGCCATCGCAGCGCTTGCTGGGTTGGTCCCATGGGCGGTATCTGGTAGGATGACTTCATCTCTGTTGAAATCCTTTCGATGCTCATGATACGCGCGGGTGATAAGCAACCCTGTGAACTCTCCCTGGGCTCCCGCGGCTGGCTGCAGGGTGAACTGGTCCATGCCGGTGATTTCACAGAGCATTCGTTCAAGTTCATAGAGAATCTGTAAGGTTCCTTGGATGGTGGTTTCATCTTGATAGGGATGAAGCAGGGCAAATGGTTCCCACCGAGAGATCTCTTCGCAGATCTTTGGATTGTATTTCATGGTGCAGGATCCTAAGGGGTAGATTCCTGATTCGATGCCGTAGTTCATTTGACTAAGTCGCATGAAATGTCTCATCACAATGGTTTCATCGAGGATGGGTAGGTTCAATGGAGTATTTCGAGCCAGTGATTTTGGGAGCACGACCTTCGTGTGATATTTTTCATTAGTCGTATCTTGGAGTTCACTCAGCAATGGTTCTTCCCACACGGCACTATGATACATTAGGTGACCTCCTTGAGTAATGAGACAAGACGGGTCATGTTTTCCTCGCTATGTAGCTCTGTAACTCCAAATAACATGCAGTCCTTTAGATCTGGGTACCAAGATTCCAGCAACAGCCCTCCTTGCATCCCGTGGTGTAAAAGATGCTGATGTACTTTGGTGGCATGAGGGAGATGGATGACGAATTCGTTGAAATGAACCCCGGAGAAGACTTTTGTGTACCCGGGGATTTTCGTGATTTGCTTTTCGAGGTGTTGGGCGCGTTCAAAGTTTTTTTCAGAAAGTTCCTGTAGTCCTTTTCCACCAAGCCAGGAGAGATAGGACGCTGTTGCGAGCATGCAGAGACCTTCATTGGTGCAGATGTTGCTGGTTGCTTTTTCTCGTCGGATGTGTTGTTCCCTGGTCTGCATGGTCATACAGAAGGCTCGTTTCCCTTGTTGGTCTTTGGTCATCCCAATGATACGACCGGGGATCTGACGAAGAAACTCGTTTTTACAGGTGAAAATCCCTAAGGTGGATCCACCGAAGTCAAGTGGGTTACCAAGATTTTTTCCTTCACCGATGACGATGTCTGCCCCGTAGTGTCCTGGGCTTTTACAGATCCCCAGGGAAATTGGGTCCACACCGACAACGAATAAAGAATGATTGTTTTGAAGCAAAGATTGGATTTCATCGACTTGATTTTCAAAGACCCCAAAGAAATTTGGGTTCTCAATATAGCAGCCTGCTGTGTTGGCATCGAGTGTACTTTTTAGTTCTGCGAGATCGATGGTCCCTGTTTTTTTATCGTATGCGATTTCTTTTATGGTAATACCAGCGCCTTTGGTGTAGTTCTGAAGGATACTTTTTTTCTCCCAGGAGATGTTCTTTGGAATCACAAAGGTTTTTTTCTTTGTTACTCGCATGCTCATCAGGGCGGCTTCTCCTAAAGCTGTTGCCCCATCATACAGAGACGCATTGGAGATATCCATCCCAGTGAGCTCGGCCATCATGCTTTGGTATTCGAAGATCGCCTGGAGGAAACCTTGTGATGTCTCTGGTTGATAGGGGGTGTACGCGGTATAGAACTCTGATCGTGAGATGACGGATTTCACAGCAGCAGGGATGTAATGAGGTTGGTATCCTCCCCCTAGAAACGATGGCATCTCACAAAAAGAAGTGTTTTTCTTAGCAAGTAGTCGCATCTGTTCCTCAACATCCTGTTGATTTTGTCCTGGTGGGAGGTTGAGGTTGTCGATTTGTAGGTCTTTTGGGATGTCAGAAAAAAGATCATTGATGTCATGCAATGTTAGGTCCTGTAGCATGGCTTTTTTATGTGGAGAATTGGGTATAAACTGCATGGGTACCCCCTCAAGGGTAATCATCAGCTGTTAAAGAAGGTTATCCTCAGAAAATTATGGTGTCGAAAAAAGGGTACGAATATTGAGTTTTTCTCTGGAGAGTTCCCATACTTGGAGGCAGAGGGTGAACCAAGGGTTATCCTCTGAGGTTCCGATGATCTTACCAATAATTTGGGAATCGTAAACAGGTGCATCTGAGGCATCGGTGGAGCTAATGGTATAATAGATGGTGATTCCATCTTTTTTCTGTATTTCGGAGACAATACGTTGTTGCATGGTGTTTTTAATGGTATGACATAGGATGCTGTCCCCTTGCTTGATGCTGGGGGTTTGATATGATGGTTTTTCAATAATGATGTACCCTGCGAGAGCCTTGCTGCTGGTGATGTCCTGATTCTTCATATATGTGTATGCGGTTGGGTGGTTGAATGAATCGATGAAGGTGTCGATTCCTATGATATGGGTGATGGTGAGGAACGGCAGATTAGCTATGAGGACGAATCCAGTGAGTTTCAGGATGGTTGCATGTAGGGTTTTTTTCATCTCATCACCTCAGATATGCCCTTCTGTTTCGTGCTAATGTCTGTCAGACTTTCTATTTAAACTCTATCTGGAAGAATGTCAAACAAGCAAAATACAAATGCTACGAACAATATCCCCCCCACAATCTCGCAGTCAATCCAGACCAATGAAACCTTGGACCGATACGTACACCCCCAAATCCTTAGATCCTACCTCATAGAAAAGATCGAAGAGAACACCTCAAATGACATGAAATTTTTCAAGAGGCAAAAATACTCAAAGGGTCCTTTCTATTACCTGGTGATAAGCTATGGGAAACACAAGCAAAAACCAACCAACTTCAGATGAACAAAAAGTCCTTTCTGAACTACAGAAAAACAGTCGAAATACCATTGATGCAATCGCCAAGAACTGCGGATTCTCACGACAGAAGGTATACCGCATCATAAAACAACTCGAAAGCACAGAGAAGATATGGGGCTATTCTGTGACTATGGATGAAACACCTGAAAAACAAAAATTTATTTTATTCCTCAAAAAAGGAAAAGGAGTGCATGATCCCCGACAGGTCAAAGAATTACTCAACACACAGATGGATTCCTTAAAAGAGGAACTTGGTGTCACCGTGTTACATTCGTATTTCATCCATGGAGACTATGATCTGGTGACTGTTTTTACGGCAAAAGATATTATGGTGGCAAAAAAATTTGTCGCTGCTCTAATAAATAAGTTCCCTGCAACCTTCAGCATCCGCATCAATCAGGTTCTCTATACGCTTCGAGAACAATACATCCGCACCCCTCATCCCGAGCAGATGAAGGATTTTATATAAACAACAGACCTTTTCAGACACAAAAATGAGATGAATATTCCTCTATTATAAATAGAGGTTTTATAAAGGATAAATCCATTTCATGACACATTCGATTCTAAGGACAGATTATGAAGGAAACCTCGGCACAACAAGATATTTGGACAGAAAAATATCGACCAAAGACGCTCTCAGAAATTGTCGGACAAGAAGCCATCGTAGAAAGGCTCAAAGCCTATGTAGGGACACAGAACGTCCCTCATCTTATATTCGCCGGACCACCAGGAACCGGGAAAACCACAGCTGCACTCGCGTTAGCCCATGAGGTGTTCGGGGAGCAGCACTGGTCACAGAACTTCAATGAACTTAATGCTAGTGATGAACGAGGGATCGGTATCATCCGGGGGAAAATCAAGGATTTCGCCCGCACCGCACCCATCAGGGCATCCTTCAAGATCATTTTTCTGGATGAGGCAGACTCCTTGACCCAAGAAGCACAAGCCGCATTGCGACGCACCATAGAAAAATATACCCATATCTGTCGCTTCATCCTCTCGGTCAATTATTCTTCAAAGATTATAGAGCCGATACAATCTCGGTGTGCCGTCTTCCGTTTCAAACCACTCACCGCGGATGATATCAAGAAATTCATACGGAAGATAGCCACCAAGGAACACCTGGAGATCACCTCTGATGGCCTTGAAGCCCTTATTTTCATCGCGCGGGGGGATATGCGGCGAGCTGTCAATATCCTTCAGGTTGGAGCATCATGTAATAAAAAGATAACCGCGGAGCTGCTATATGAGACCTCAGCGACCGCTCGACCTGAGGAGATTAAAAAACTCATCACCACTGCGCTAGGGGGAAATTTCATGGCGGCACGCAACCACCTCTACGAACTCCTAATAACCTATGGATTAAGCGGTGAAGAGATCGTTAAACAGATTCATCGGAGCATCTTTGATCTCACCATCCCCGATGATCAGAAGGTTCAGTTGATGGAAAAAACCGGTGAAATAGAATTCAGACTTGTCGAGGGAAGCAACGATCATATCCAGTTAGAATCCCTCTTAGCCCAGTTCGTCCTCTTCGGAAAAAAATTACAATAATTTCTTCATCTTCAGGAATTTTATCAAAAGAGACTCTATCTCCTGAGCGGTTTTCGTTCCAACACCATAACGGATCCGGACAACCGGTTTCTTCGTCTTCAAAATCCGTGTCAGGTCTATGGGAGTACCACTAACGACTACCTCACAGTTCGTTCCATTTATCGTCTGTTCCAACTCACGGATCTGTTTTTTCCCATATCCCATCGCAGGAAGAATATTCGTGAGATGTGGATACTTCGCAAACGTATCGACAATCGAGCCGACCGCTGAAGGCCGGGGATCGACGATACTCTTGGCCCCATATTCTTTCGCAGCGACCATACCCGCACCATACGGCATCCCACCATGCGTCACCGTCGGACCATCCTCAATGACCAAAACCCGTTTCCCGGTAATCATCTTCTTATCCTCAGCCTGGACCGTTGACTGTCCATCGATGATCAGGGTAGTGGGATTGACCATCTTAATGTTCCTCCGGACCGTCTCGATATCCTCTCTCTGAGCAGTGTTTACTTTATTGATAATGACGACATCCGCACTACGGACATTCATCTCCCCAGGATAATACCCCAGCTCATCACCTGCCCGATGAGGATCAGCGATCGTTATAAGGAGATCTGGTTTAATAAAGGAAAAATCATTGTTCCCCCCATCCCAGATAATTACATCCGCCTCTTTTTCTGCGGTTCGGAGGATTTTCTCATAATCCACCCCGGCATAAACAACCCCGCCCATATCGATATAAGGTTCGTATTCCTCCCGCTCCTCTATCGTACAGTTATACTTATCCAAATCGGAATAACTCGCGAAACGCTGACACACCTGCGTCATCAAATCCTTATCATATGGCATGGGATGACGAATCGAAGCTACCTTAATACCTTTCTTCTGTAATAACTCAAAGATTTTTCGAGAGACTTGAGATTTTCCGCTCCCGGTCCTCACTGCACAGACCGCGATGACAGGTTTCTTTGAGACAAGCATCGTACTTCTTGGACCTAATAATGTGAAATCAGCACCCGCAGCGTTCACGATTGCGGATTTCTGCATCACATACGCATACGGAACATCGCTATACGCAAAAACAACATAATCAACATCAAACTTCTTAATGAGCTCAGTAATCTGCTCCTCCGGGTAGATCGGGATGCCCTTTGGGTAGAGTTTCCCAGCAAGCTGCGCAGGATACTTTCTCCCCGCAATATCAGGTATCTGTGTCGCGGTAAATGCCACCACGGAATACAACGGATTGTTACGGAAAAACACATTAAAATTATGAAAATCACGTCCAGCTGCACCCATAATGATTACTTTTCTTTTTTGAACCATAAATATCCCGTCTAGCCAGGAATCAGATGAGGGTATAAATACATTTTTCACATATAATTCATAAAAAACAATCCTTTCCACTAACTACAAATACTGTGTCTCTGATTCACTATCGGACGTGTGAGGAATATGAATAGAGAAGCAGTACCATTACTCCTTGGAATCCTTATACCGATCATCATTGTCGCCTTAATCGTCCTGTATCTGAATGGTTTTGATATCACTATATATCTAAGAAAAATTAACATCATGTATTATCTAATACTATTGCCCTTTGCCCTTGGGCTTCTCGTTATCATCTTCTGGTTTCGGAAACCACGAGATTAAAACATATCATCAATACCATAGAATTATAAAGAAAGTTATAAATACGAACAAACTATATCAAAATTTGTCGGATGTGATGCACAAAAAGTAGAGTTCAGATTATTTATCAATTTGTCTTGTTATAGAGTTAAAAAGGAATTTGGGAAGATGGGATGCATGGAATCGGTAGGAGAGCCATAATGGAGGGGTCAAATGGAAGAAAAAACAACACATAAGAAACACCCCCTCCATTCTTCACAGCCAGAGACAGTTGCAGATATTGAAAAAAAAATCGATGAACTTTTTATCACACGTCCGAAGGATAAAGAGAAAAAAACACCAGGAGACCATCCATCAAAAGAATGGTCGTTTCCCCAAGAAAATCAGAAACCAAATCTTTTCTACGTAGAAAGCAAAAAAAAGACTGAATCATCAAAAACGAATACAAAAGCCAAGAAAACGACAACCGTCAAGACAAAAAAACATATTGGTTTTAGCAAAAAGAAAAAAGAATCAGAGACAGTTAAAAAAGAACCTACCGTCATAAAAGAAAAAGAAACAGAAAAAACCGATGAACCACTCCCACATTTCGAAGAATCCGTTGCTCAGGTAAAAGCAGACGAAGCAGCATGGCTGGACCAGCAGATAAAAGCAAAAATGAATATCGAAACAAAACCGGCTAAAGACCCCACACCGATCACAACAAATATCAATGAGCCAGTTTCTGATGAACCTATCCAGGAACAACCTCCTGGGAAAGAAGAACTACAATCTACTCCACAAAATAACACGTTAAAGATCTCCGAGCCAGAACCCACGACCTTCGAAACAGAACCACTCCCTGCAGAGATAATAACAAAAACCAATGAGAGCGCTACGGGACAAACAACAGTCCAGAAAGAAATAAAAATAGAAGAAATCACCCCTGATGGTCAGATACATTTTTTAAAAGAAGCAAATCAACTAAAAATCCACACCCTTCAACGGATGGGATACAAAGAAAACGCGATTGATGAAATCGATTTTTACCCGATTCTTGAACCTTTTGCCTATGTACAGATTATCCGCGAAAAAGAATCACTTGATAAACGATACGTCCTCCTTGAAATGCAGTTATCAAAAGATGAGGAATATCTTCTGAAATTTATCAAGGAGACCCTCGATGGTTTTGCTTTTAAAACAAGTGATCTGGAGACGAAAGGAGAGGACAAATACCTCAGCGAAAAAGTCGACCTCATCATCGAAGATTACATGCTAAACATCGATTCACTGACTAAAAAGAAGATACTCTACTATCTGGAGAAGGAATCCATTGGGTTAGGAAAGCTTGAAATCATCATGAAAGACCCAAACATTGAGGATATCTCCTGTGACGGATCGGGTGTCTTCATCTTCCTGTACCATCGCCGCTACGGATCTTTAAAAAGCAACGTTCAGTTCAACGATGAGGAAGAACTCACGGCCTTTGTTGTAAAACTCGCTCAGAAATGTGGAAAACACATCTCGATATCAGAACCAATGCTTGATGCGACCATGCCTGATGGGTCTCGTATCCAGATGACCCTCAGCACAGAGGTGACGACAAAAGGATCAACCTTCACCATTAGAAAATTCAGTGAAGATCCATTCTCACCACCAGACCTCATTGAATTCCACACCATGTCCTCTGAGATGGTCGCTTACATGTGGCTAGCGGTAGAAAACGGCATCAATGCGCTGATTGCAGGAGGTACCGCTGCAGGAAAAACCTCTACCCTGAACGCACTTTGCTTATTTATCCCGCGAGAATCAAAGATTGTTTCCATTGAAGAAACCCGGGAGATAAACCTGCCTCATCCCAACTGGATCCCTGGGGTCGTCCGATCCGGATTTGGGGAAGTCGTAGGAAACAAGGTTATCGGTGAAATTGACCTGTATGACTTAATGAAAGCAGCCCTCAGACAGCGACCAGAATATATCCTTGTCGGTGAAATCAGAGGGAAAGAAGCTTACGTGTTATTCCAGGCGATGGCCACGGGACATACCACGTATTCAACGGTTCATGCAGATTCAGCTCAATCACTCATCCATCGTCTTGAAGGAAAACCAATTGAGATTCCCCGTATCATGCTTCAAACGCTTGATATCGTCATCATTCAGGTCATCTCACGAGTAAAAAACAAACGAGCACGCCGTTGCAAACAAATCATTGAAATCATCGATATCGACCCGACCACGAAAGAGATACTCACAAACGAGGTGTTCCGATGGGACCCGATTGAGGATAAATTTGTGTATTCTGGGAAAAGCTATATTCTCGAACGAATCAGAGCAGAGAAAGACATCAGTCGGGAAGGGATGATTACTGAGATAAAAAATAGGACGATGTTACTTGATTGGATGAACAAGAATAACATTCGGGAATTCAAAAAAGTCGCCACTATTATCGCTCAATACGTAGATAATTCTTCTGAAGTAATGAAGAAAATTAAGGCTGAATCATGATAAAGAAAATTGCTATTTGTCCTACGTGTCATTCAAAAATCTCCTGCGAAGGTGACCCCGGACAAAAAGTCACAGTCAAATGCCCGAAATGTGGGAAAAAAGGCATCGTCGCATTTTCAAGTCATGAGATTTCCATCGATGAGAACAATCTAGTGGAGCTTGAGTGTTACCCTATTCTTGAACCGTTTGTTTTCATTAAATTGTTAAAAGACACCAAATCACTTGATAAATATTATAAGGCAATGGAGCCACAGCTGACCGATGCTGAAAAAGTCTCCCTGAATTTTATACAGGAGTCCCTTATAAAATCAATCGATATCCGTTTGGATGAATTGGATAATGAGAAAGTCGAGGCATTTCTATCAGAACGTATCAGTCATATCATCAATGATTATAATCTTATGGTAGATGACGTCCTGAAAAGTAAAATCTTGTATTATATAAAAAGAGATTTTGTCTGGTACGGCCCGATAGACCCCCTGATGCGAGATCCACAGATAGAGGATATCTCCTGCGATGGATCAGGTCAACCACTCTTCTTGTTCCATAGAAAGTACGGGTCCCTGAAGAGCAATATACAATTCTCCGATGAAAACGTCTTATCCAAATTCGTCGTCATGCTTGCGCAGAAATGTGGCAAACACATCTCCATAGCAGAACCGATGCTAGATGCGACCATGCCAGATGGGTCCCGTATTCAAATGACACTCAGCAAGGCGGTCACCGCAAAAGGATCAACATTCACCATCCGACGATTCAAAGCAGACCCCATAACCGCAACAGATTTAATTAAATTTAAAACACTGTCCTCTGAAATGGTTGCCTATCTCTGGCTTGCTGTTGAAAATGGTATCAACGCACTTATCGCCGGAGGGACAGCTGCTGGGAAGACATCTACTCTGAATGCGATTTGTTTGTTCATACCTCGTGAGTCAAAGATCGTCTCCATCGAAGAAACCCGAGAGATTAATCTCCCTCACCCCAACTGGATCCCTGGTGTGGTCCGCTCCGGGTTTGGTGAGGTGATCAATGATAAACTCGCTGGAGAAATAGATCTGTATGATTTGATGAAGGCGGCTCTCAGACAGCGCCCAGAATATATACTAGTCGGAGAAATACGAGGCAAGGAAGCCTACGTGTTATTCCAAGCGATGGCCACAGGACATACCACGTATTCAACGTTCCATGCAGATTCAGCCCAATCACTTATCCATCGGTTAGAGGGAAAACCCATTGAAATACCAAGAGTCATGCTACAGTCCCTTGATATCGTCACTATTCAGATACAGGCAGAATTAGGAGACAAACGAGTTCGACGGGTGAAACAAATCGTCGAAATCGTCGATATCGACCCAATGACCAAAGAAATCCTGACCAATGAAGTGTTCCGATGGGACCCGGTCCAAGATCATTTTTACTTTTCTGGAAAAAGCTACGTGATGGAACGCATCCGTAGTCAACATGGCCAATCAAAGGAAGATATGCTTGATGAACTGAGCCGACGTGTTGAGATTCTTGAATGGATGCAAGAAAACAACATCAGAGCGTTCAAGGATGTCGCCCGAATTGTGTCATCCTATATCGATACACCTGATGATGTGATGGAAAAGGTAAGAAAAACAGGGAAAACGAAACAAAAAGAAGAAAATAAAGAAGCAGAAACCCTGGATAAGAAACCTGATGGCGCTGAGGTAGAAACGCCATCGAATATTACAATAAATAATAAATAAGGAAAGGAAAAAATCGGAGGGATGCCGATGACGTTAACAAAATATCAACGAATGAGTTATAAGATGTTAGGCCGACTTGGTGAACGAAGAGCGAATCAACATCTCCAGGATGCGTTGCAATCAGCGCATATGGAGATCCGCGCTGGTGCGTATCTATCCTATGTGTTTCTCAGTACCATCATTGGGCTTCTTGTAACAATGATTGTCATCGTGACCTTTGTCTTTATCCTCTTGCCCTTGATGGGTGTGGTTTTAGACACCGGATTGGTTGTTTTTTTCTTGTTTATCCCTGGGTTTATCGCGGTCATCATCTATGCAATGCTGCTCTCATTACCGAAGAGTCGGGCAAAGAAACGTAAAAAGAAAATCGACGTCAATCTCGCCTATGCGATTAACTTCATCTCCGCCATGGCATCAGCCGGGGTGACACCAACAGAGATTTTTAAAAGCCTCTCAAAACAGGATATCTACGGAGAAGTCAAAGAAGAATCCGCATGGATATTCCGTGATGTTGGTCTGCTTGGATATGATATTCTTAGTGCAATCAAAAAGAACATCGCTCGTACTCCCTCTCAACGATTCAAAGAATTCCTCCAAGGGATGGTCGTAACGGTCACCTCCGGAGGGTCCTTAAAAACCTACTTTATGCATAAAGCCGATCAATACCTCTGGGAAAACCGCAACCAGCAGAAACAACTCCTAGAGACCCTGGGGATCATGGCGGAAAGCTATGTGACAGCCGCAGTCGCTGGAGTGCTCCTCCTTCTTATCGTCATTCCGCTGATGATGATTATCACTGGTGATTGGAATTCCATGTTCCTCTATATTTTAATCTTGATTATCGTGCCTCTTATCCACATCGGGTTTGCGGTGGTGATTCGAGGGATGTGTCAGGCGGCCTAATCATGAAAAAAAATAAAGAAACTGTTAAAACAAGCTATTTCCGAAATCTGATGCTTACAAAGAATGTGACTCGGCTTGTTGTCTACATCGTCTCAGGCGTCCTGGTTACCGTATTCATCCTTCTTGGGATCCTCTCGATATTTGGGATAGGAACAGGATTCCTCGGAGTCATTGATTATTTTGTGTTCGCATTACTCTCAGGGACTGGAATTTTGGGGACCTATGAATCAATTCACGTCCGCAGAATCCAAAAAATCGATGGCATCTTCCCCGATTTTGTCCGAGACCTTGCAGAGTCCAGAAGAGCCGGAATGACATTTACAAAAGCGATCCTTTTTGCATCAAAAGGAGAGTATGGTATCCTCACACCTGAGATTAAAAAAATATCACAGCAGGTTTCCTGGGGTGGAAGTGTCGCTGATGCACTCGAATCATTTGCCCTGCGGGTGAACACAAAATCAATCCGTCGGACAATCACCCTTATCATAGAGGCAAGCAACAGCGGGGGAAACGTCGCTGATGTCCTTGATGTCGCAGCAAAGGATGCCCGAGAAATTAAAATGCTCGAAGCAGAACGGAGGACAAACATGGCCTCATACGTCGTAGTCATCTATGTGGGTATGTTTGTGTTCCTCGCGATTGTTTTAATCTTATGTACAAGCTTTATCCCTGCCATGGTCGGCAGCGAAGGATCACAAGGTATGCAAGGGGTTATGGGTGGTGGAAGCAACGCTTCCCAAGAAGAAATCTCCGGGGTGTTCTATCTTGCTTGTCTTGTTCAAGCCTTTGGGTCTGCTTTAGTCGCAGGAGTCTTCGAAGACGGCCGGTATACCTCGTCGGTGAAACACATTTTTATCATGGTTTTTGTCACATGGATCCTGTTTAAACTTCTCTTAGGGGTTTAGATGAAAAAGACAATAAAAAAATCCTTGTTTTCTAAAAAAGAGCATGCGGTTTCTGAAATAGTAGGGACATTAATTCTTATTGTTATTGCAGTAAGTACGTTTTCCGCAGTTTCAATAATCGTCCTGAATCCCTGGTCGAATTTATCAAGCGTGGAAAACCTCCCCTCTGTTTTCCTCGTGGGATCTATCCATAACAACGATGTACTGATTGAACATCAAGGTGGTGTTGCCTTAGATACGAAAACCAAGATAACAATCACCATTGATGGAGCCGCTGATACATTCCAGGTGGATGATTTCAATTATTGGAATGATCTTAATACGGATAGTCTCTGGAATGTTGGTGAGCGTATTGTATATCCCGCAGGCAGTATCCTTGGCAAAGAAGTCTCCTGTATGATTGTCGAAGTAGATAAGAATTGTATCATCTTCGATAAGATACTACAAAAGGGGATAATTGTTTTTTCACCCTATCTTACTGTGTTGCCACCAGATGACGTCTCTGAGGATTCAGCTATCATGAAAATGTATTATAATTTCTATAACCAGAGTTGTTTCGCCTCAGGGTCTCTTAATTTTACCTATGGTATTTTTGGTGGTCCTTATAGCGATACCCCCTCAATTACTCCACTGTCTCTGGACGGATGGTACGGCTTCCAATTAAATGGACTGCTGAGTGGAACGCTATATGAGTACTGGGCTTGGATGAACTGCACCAATGGGACCATGTTCGATGGCCCACTGTCTTTTTATACCTATCAGGTCACGCGAGGTTTATGGCATTTGGATGAGGGTTTTGGTTCAAGTAGTGCTGCTGATGCCATTAATCCTGCCTGTAATGGGTCGGTGACCAGTGCAATGTTTTTCACTGGGGGAAAACTCAATGGATCATTGAATTTCACAGGAACAAACACGTATGTTGATGTTCCTCATCATCCGAAATTTAATTTAACACAAGAGATTACCATTGAAACATGGCTGAATGTCTCAAAGACCGGAGCACAATTCCCCGGAAATGTATCGGAACTTTCATCAAAAAACATCACAGACATCCTAGGAGATACGTGTATTGAACCTGATTTAATTCATATCACCGGGACGTTATATGCGATGGCGTATCGAAATAATGCATCAACCTCTGTAACCACGTTCCAAATGGATGATGATGGAGTATTCCTCGGAACGATTGACACAAAAGGAATCCTCGTCCCTCATTTTTACGAACCCACCATCATTAATGTTCATAATTCCATCTATGCTATTGCGTATGGTGCTTCTGATGATCAAACGGAAGCAAAAAGCCATATCGTGACTTTACCAATCTATGGAAATGGAACAATTGGGGAAATCATCGACACCTTTGATTTTCCAGCATATTATGGACGCGAACCAAATTTTATAAACATTGCACCGGGTATCTATGCGATGGCACTCGGTGGTGCATCCTTTGAAACCTATCCAACAGGATACCTTGTCACCATTTCAATAAGTGATTCGGGGGATATTGGAACAGGACTGATTGATACCTTGAAGTTTCCACTCTCCACAAGCTGTTCAGAACCCTCTATTGTTCATATCACCGATGACCTCTACGGAGTAACCTATAATGGATTTGGTGCAACTGCGGGGCTTGGTTATCTTATCACCATGCACATCCTCACCAATGGGTCAATTGTGGAACCATTGGAGGAAGTTGATCAGTTTGGGTTACCTGAGGATGGATTAGAACCGACGATGATTCATGTCGTCGATGACATCTATGCGATCTCCTATGGAGCTGATTCCAACGATCTTCTCCGAACCGGATATATAAAAACACTCAGCATCAATTCCCTAGGACAAGTCATCAACGACTCCTTGGATATTCTCCCCTTCTACACATATCTTTCTCCGATCGATTATAACTTTGAGACCGACATCCTCCATGTCGAAGATAATCTCTATGCGGTGTCTTTCACCGGTGGGAACAACAGTAATTGGAAACGTGGGTTTCTCACAACGGTATCAATCACAGATACAGGGAATATTTCCGATGCAGCATTATTCATCTATGAATTCAAAGGGAGAGCCGCCCTTGGTGGCACGAGTGCATTAAACCTCGCATCATATGTCGACAGACTCATCGTAGTCTATGGATCAATCAATTCCACAGATCAAGGTTTTCTTAGCATGGAGAAAATCGATTTAATCGGTCAAGAAAAATCCATTATCCAAAAAGGAAATGCCTACGCACTCATGGTCAATTATGATCTGCTCACCGCCTGGATGAGAATAGGAAATGCAACCTATACCGTCTCAGGCACCGTCCCGTTTGATAGTTGGGCACGAATTGATCTGACCTATGGCGGGGGTTTTCTGAAGCTTTATGTCAACGACATCATACAAACCGGGGGAAGTGCACCATGCACAGGGCAGATACAGACCAATACCGATCATCTTCTCTTTGGAGGAGGTTTATATGGTTCCCTTGATGAAATTAAAATCTTCAGAGGAATCTATATCCCATCATGACCCTAAAATGAAACCAAAAAAATATGTCCCGCTAAAAAATGTGAAAACATGAAACAAAAAATAAAGAATAAAAAAAACGATTCTCCCAATAGACGGAAAAACACAGGGGCCTCAGAAGTGGTTGGCACCCTCTTACTAGTCAGTATTGGAGTATCACTTTTCGCATTATTAGCAATTGTGACGTTTACGTTACCATCTATCTTCTTCTCTGAACCTACCCCCTCAACAAATATCATCGGTAGAGTGGAAGCAAACACAGTGGTATTCGAACATTATGGGGGACGACCCTTACCACTGGACACAAAAATAACGGTGATGTTCGCTGAAATCCCTATGATTATGACGGTGGGTGATCTCCTTGATGCGTCCTCAAAGGCTGATGGCCAATGGAATATAGGTGAAAAAATAATCATTGTCAATAATGATCCAAATCTTCCCATCATGCTTATCAATGCAATGATCACAGATACCCAGAGTAACACAGTTGTGATGCGAGGAGTAATCCAAGAAGGCTCTCAAGCAGTCAATCCAATCGCAATCACCTTACATGCAGACACTATCACAACAAACACCGCAAAAATCTACATGAAATACGATTTTCGATACTACATCGGTACAAGAAAAGTCTGCTTCACCTATATCAAAGCATCAGATTATCTTGCAAATAACAGCGCACCATGGAACACTACTGGTTGGGTGCAGGTGTTTACAGGAAATGGTTCGTATAATTTCAATCTTGTTGGATTATTGGAAAATACAGAGTATTTCTATCAAGCCTGGGTTCAATATAACTCCTCAGTAAATATCACTCAAAAAGTGAATAGTTCTGGTTCAATCAATTTGTTCCGAACTCAGAGCTACTCTAGTGGAATGTGGCATTTCGATGAAAGCTCTGGTTTGATAGCGATTGATTCATCAAATAGCGGGAACAACGGTACCTTGTTTCCCTCGGATGTCAATGAAGCTGCTCAACGGTTAAATCAAACCCAGAACGTGGTGAACAACCGCTCGTTGCGTTTCGATGGATATAATGACTATATCACCGTCAATCACGCGGCAAGTCTCTCACCGACCAATGAAATAGCCATCGAAGGATGGGTTAAACCAGAGTTTAAAAATGAATGGAAGGGAACAAATCTTCAACGGATTAACAGCACCATGTATGGGACCGCAACCTATGGATGCTCTGAACCTGATATTCTTAATATCACAAACAACAGATATGTGATTGTCTCAAGAAATTCTTTGTATGCTGGTTTTGTCGTCACTGTCGAAATCTCTGATAATGGGAATATCACTGAAAATGCGACAACGAGTGTCTGCGATATCTACCAATTTGAGGCGACACGCTGTGAAACCCCAAAGATAATTAAAGTGGTAGGAAGCACCGATATTTATGCAATTGTGTACAGGGGTCCGAATTACTATCTTTATATGGCGACGGTTCAAATCAAATCTGACGGGAAAATAACAAAAGCAGTCATCGATAAAAAAACATTGGATTCAATCAATTCAAACTACCCTGACATCGTTTACACGGACAATGATTTTTATGGTATCGTCTATTCCTCATATGAGAACTATTTAGCTGCGAATCGTTATGTCGGCCGTCTCCAAATTGCTAGGGTTACAACAGCCGGAGCTATCACGGCACAAAAAGCGTATTACAATTTTGGTGCATCCGCTAGCCCTACAGGTATCATGCAGTATCTAGACATCATCCATGTTGATGGAGATTTTTACTCTATCGTCTTTCGGGATTCTGATACCGATGGGTCTCTAAGAGCTGTTGAAATAAAAAATGGTTTTGTTATCTTCGTTGATAGCGTTCTTTATAAATTTGATAACAACAATATCTCAGATCTCCCTCTACGGATCGTCCATGTGTACGACAAGATCTATGCAGTTTTATATGGAGATAAAGCAGGAACAATTTTACAAGGAGCAGCAATCATTACTCTTTCAATATCGAGTACCGCCACGTTTGAAGATACTATTAACTACAAAACCATTTTACCTCCCGCGGACTGGACGGCGTTTACAAACCCCGAGATTCTCCAAGTATCAGGGAATATCTTTGCTGTCTCGTATCGCATTAGTACACGAGCGGAAGTAAAGACCCTTGAAATATCAAATGCGGGAATAATAACAAATCATACGAATGATGCGATTTGGAAATACGCCTACCAACCCTCTTCGTCCTATACGATTAACACACCAAAAATAATCCGGGTGAATCCGACAATCGATCCGTATATGAAAACCTTCGCGGTTGTCTATCCAAAGACGATTGGTGCTGATACAAACAATGGTGTTCTCTTAACGATTCAGATTGCTGACAATGGGTCTATTGCGAAAAAAATTTTCGATTCAGTCCTCCTTGGCCCCGTCAACTTCTATGCTCCTGACATCGTCCATGTCTACAACGATATTTATGCTGTTTTTAGCAGGAAAGTCATGTATGGAGCCATGTCCCTACATACCATTCGTATCAATAATGTCGGAAAAGTTAACACGAGTTTTTTAGACACCTTAGATATCCCAATGCCTGAGACGACCCCGGGGACAACCATACGGATTTATTATGCGATTGATAACATCTACCTTGTCGCCTTCAATAATTATGGGTCTCCGGGGATCACGTTAAAGACGGTTGAAATTGCGAATAATGGGACCATAAAAGATACCGTTCTTTGCTCTTATAACATCTCGAAAGCCGGGTATTCAAACTTCTGCTCACCGACAGTCATCCGTATCAACAATGACGTCTTTGCGGTTACGTATCATTCTACAAACTATGCTAGTAAAAGTGATTTTATCAGTACAATAAAAATACTTCCAACGGGAAATATTTCTGTTATCGACACGTTTACTCAAAATTCTTATTTTTCCTCTGTGTATGGATATGATGAGTATTCAGATATCGTCCCTATCTTTGGTAGTAGTAATCTGTACGCATTCGTCTATGGGTATGATTATTTCATCCCTGGACAACATCGAGGCTCTGGAGTCCTTATGACCGTCCAGATAAATGCTACTGGAACAATAAATCAAATACCTTTGACAACATATGTATTTGACACCTATGGTGCGAGTAGACCAGATATTCTGTATATCGAGAATACCACCTACGCGATGGTGTACTCAAAATCGGTTTGGGTAAGTCCCTATCAAATAACCGGGAACCTTGTTACCTTAAGCATTTCCTCGAATGGAACGTTGATTAAAAAGATTGATGCCGTGACCTATTCAACGGTGAATTCAAATTACGATGTCGCGCATTGCCAGTACCTAAATCGGATGTATAGGGATGTGTATGCTTTAATATACACGATCCCATCAGGATCTACCGCACGAGGGTATGTTGGTACCTTATGCATCTCGACAACCGGGTCAATCTACCGGACCGTCAGTAATGTAGTCTTTGATTTTTCATTGGCATTGAAAACAGCGACAAATCTTTTACCATCTTTTACAAATATAACAAATAATATTATTGGATTATGTTACCAGGGAGATTACGATGATGGGTATATTGAGACGGTTAAAGTCACGATTTCCGATACAAGTTCATCTCTTAAAAATATCATCTCGAAATCCGGAGCCTATGCGATTAAAGGGAATCAAACAACGTTTGTCGCCACGTTAAGAACCACCAGCGGAGATAAGACATTAACTCTTCCAATCAAACCAGGTTGGAATTATCTTGTTTTAACCTATGATCATTCCAAAATTAAATTCTTCAATAACCTCACAAATGTTTCTATAGTGTGCAATGAGAACATCATCAGCACAGCAAACCCCATCATCTTTGGAGGGTTTAGAGGTATCTATGATGAGTTCGCTATCTATAAAATGCATCTGAGGGATGATGAAGTTATTGCTCATTATAACAAGTATTAATCACAGAAGATGTGAAAGGACGATATCATGAAAACACAGAAAAAAAATGGGAAACCTCTGCTGTTTCAACATAGGTTACATTTCATAAATCATGAGACCGATGCTGTCTCTGAAATTATTGCAACGATTTTACTTTTATCCATTAGTCTCGCACTTTTATGCGTCGTCTACCTGCTTGTTTTGAATAATGCGACAGCACCATCGTCAACGCTTCAGGTGTCTTCCGCTCAGCTTCTTGCAACAGCAGATGATACAAAAGTTTTTTTACAGAACAATGGGGGACATGCTCTCCCATTGAACACCAAATTAGTTTTTACCATTGGTGGAACGAATTATTATGGAACCGCTGCGGATTATCTTATCGATACCAATGGTGATGGGGTCTGGAGTATCGGTGAACAAATATTATTCACGCCTCCTGGAGTCCCGAGCCTTTTCGGTTTGGAAATCCAAATTAAGATTATTAACCCTGATACAAACTCGATGATTATGGCTGGTTTGGTGCAAGATGGCGCTCAGGGTGATTTTCCCTATGCTCAGACCTTGAATCCCTATGATGTCTGGCCACATAGTGCGACCTTAAAAATGTTTTATAATTTCGTAAAAACAGATTTTCTCCCAGGTAAACTCTGGTTCCAATGGAAACGATCTGATGAGGCGTCATGGACAAAAACATCAGTAAATAACATTACTGCTGCACCCCTTTCAGGTTATCAAACTCTCACATTGTATAATCTGACATCGAATAAGAATTACTTATACGAAGCATGGATTGAATATACCTCTGGGAATACCACAGTGAATCAATCCGGTGGTATCAAGCTTTTTACTACACAGATAGATGCGATGGGTATTTGGCATTTCGATGAGCTGTCTGGTGTGAAGGTGTTCGATTCTTCAGGACAATATCCTCCCAACGATGGAACATTAAAACCAAATGAACAACGAGGGCCACAAAGAATATCTGCGCAATTGAACAATTCCCTAAAAAACTTGTATATGGATGGAATTGATGACTCTGTTGAAGTCCCAAGCTCTAGTACCCTTGGTGTCACCAATGAATGTACTCTTGAAGCATGGGTCAACCGGTCGAGTCATTGTGACGGACTTGTTGGGTTACCCGTTCAGTCATCATTGGTCCAATATGGTAACTATACTCTGGGTTGCTATGACCCTTGTCTTCTCAATACCAACGGAGATATCTTTGCTCTTGTCTCAACAAATGAAAACTCGTATGGGTACCTCAGTACAATAAATATCACAAACACTGGAGAAATCATTGAGAACGTATCGACATCATCATGCATTCTAGACCTTTATAATTTTGATACATCCTGTAAAAACCCAAAAATTATCCAGATAAGTGCAATCAATGGGATCTATGCTATTGTATACACTCGACCAAGCTCCGGAAATCAATTATATCTAAAAGCTGTCCAAATTTTCGATGATGGACGCATCAATAAAGTTCCCATTGGAACACGCGTCCTTGATACGAATATCTCTGCAAGTCCTGATATCATTAAAATTGATTTTAATACCTATGCAGTCGTCTATTCAATCACAGCGGCAAATACAGGGGTGTTACTCTCAGTGGATGTCTCTATACTGGGTGCTATTTCCGTAACGACGAATAAACTTGTGTTCGGAGACATTATGATTGAACCAGAGATCATCAAAATTGAGGATAGTATCGATAACTATGTTATCGTATACAACTGCATTGGTGATGATGGTGGAATGCGAACAGTAAAAATAACAAACATGGGGGCTCTAACAGATATATCTCATCATATTTGGTATGATGATGATGATGGAGGAAACCCAGAAATCGTTCATGTTCATGGTGATGTCTATGCACTAGTGTATGCTGGTCCGGTCCTGCGACAATCCTGCGTTCTAAAAACAATAGAGATACTGTCAAATGGGTCAATCACCCTGAGTCGCACCATTCCACCTCTCGCAGGAGCTATTAGTCAACTGACTGTTGATTTTATCGCAAATATGACAGTACGACATCCACATATCATACCCTTGTTTGGAGTAAACGATTTCTTTGGTATTTCTTTTAGCATTGATTCTGGCACAAGTAATTATTGGGGAAAAATCGTCACTATTATGATTCAAGATAACGGCAATATCGTCGCAATATCAAAAAAAGACGTCATCTTCGAACCCTTCATGTGTGCCACCTCCTATTTCATTCCACTCTCTGGCCTGAATAAATTGTACACCGTAGTCTATCGGAGCGAGTCAAATGATGGAGTCATAAAAACTATAGAGATTGGAAATGATGGACATATCCATAATAATCCGATCATAGATCTTCAAGAAATCGGAGGTCTGAAATGCTATGTCAATGCAGAAACCCTCACCTCTGATAAAAAATATCTCATCAATGTCTATAGAGGGATTAATGCACAGATTATCATTAAAACAGTACAAACGAACCCGGTGACAAAAACCCTTGCCCAGGCTTTCACTGACTCAAAGATCATCGAACAAGGGTATACCTCTTCCAACGGTACGTTTAACGCGTCCTACGCCCCAATAATCATCCCCATAAAGAATGATGTCTATGCATTAGCTTATTGCCACTATATGACCCTTCCAAGTTATCATCATGGTCGTATTGTCACGATTAAGGTGAACTCTACCGGAAAGATCTCCATCCTTGAACGGTATACCTTTGATACGAATGTCATGAATACCCCCTTCCTGTTCACTCCAATAAATAAAACCAATTTATACTACGCAGCAGTCTATCAACTTTATAGCACATCCCAAGGAAAAATAACAACGATAAAGATAGGAGACAATGGTCATATCTACGGGGTCCAAGACTCCTACATCTTCGAAGCAGGCCGATGCCGAGAGCCATCTCTGACCCCCGTCTCTGGGGACGTCTATGCGATTCTCTATAGAGACTCACTCACATCAAGTACCTACGGCCGTCTGGCGACTCTGAAAATCTATGGAAACAACGGAACAATAAAAAAATCAGTCATCGACCTCTGGGGTATCACGACATCCTGTTATCATCCTTCCATCATGAAAGTTGAGGGCACCACCTATGCCATGGTTTATTCTGAATATAACTCCGGTGTATCCCGATATATTGGCTACCTCAAAACAGTCAAAATAGCGGACACTGGGACTATCACAAAAAGCTTTGTTGACTCTTTAGAATTCATGAGACGGTTCTACACCGACAATTACATGGCACATCAACCAGAGATACTGCATATCGACGACCGTGTGTACGCCATCATCTCAAAAGACCTCCCCGACCCATGGAATAATTTTGTCTATAATGGATATATCACCACGGTTCGTATCGGAGAAAATGGGGATATTATTGATGCTGTTGATGGCTCCATTCAAATCTCCACACTCCCCCGGATAACAAGCTATGATATGAAACTTATACCCTTCGTCAATGACAGTTATATTGGGATTTATGGTGGGAAAAACAATGACCTCTATAACTGTATCATCCGCATTCCGTTACTAGAAACGAACCAGACAATTTTCTCAAAAAAAGACTCCTACACTATTAAAGCGAATAAAACAAAAGTTTTTGTCACCTTCACCGACTCAAACAACAATGCCTACACCCTCGCAGGGAACCTCACCAATAACTGGAATTATATCGTCAGCACCTATGATAGAACAACGATGAACCTTTTTATCAACGCGATTCTTCAAGGAACCCGGGCACTTGGCTCAAAACCTATAAAAGTCACTACGAACAACCTTTATTTTGGCCCCTATAACAGCAACTGTGATGAATTCTCATTATATGCTGCGGTACTCTCCCCAATCAAAATAACTCAGAATTATAATTTTAATCGTCCATCATAAGAAAAAAAACAGAAATCGATAGAGTGAATAATATGAAGAAAATGATAAAATCAATCAGAAAGAGGGATGAAGCTGTCGCTGGGATCGTTGTCGCCGTCATGATTGTCGGACTGGTGCTTGCCATCATTTCAATAATTCAGACCATTTATATCCCCAAATGGATGGAGTCCCGAGAAGCAGAGCACATGGGTGTCGTTTCAAATCAGTTCTCTAATCTCAAATACACCATTGACACACAAATCGCTTTAAGAGAGAACATGCCGGTCTCATCCTCAATCACCCTGGGAAGCCGTGAGCTTGGGTTCTTCATGTCAAATAAAGCGTTTGGTCGCCTCGCGTTGATCTCCAATGGTTGGGCGCATCGAATCGTTCGATACGCAGGGGACACCTTTGAAGATAACTATGGGATTCTTCGCTATACATCAGAAAATGCATATTTCCTCAATCAGATTTATAATTATGAGATAGGGGGAATCGTCCTGAACCAAACAGAGGGTGCTGTCTTTATCATCAAACCAGAATTTTCAGTTCTATACAATGCTTCAACCCGTGTGGCGAACTTATCGTTTACCTGTATTGATCTTGTTCCAAATGATGAAAAAACATCCATAAGTGGCTATGGGACCTATCCAGTACGAACGGAGTATATCAGTATGACGAACACCACGATAACCTCAGTGAAGACCTTTGCAGTCATCACCCCGTTTTCCTCTATTTGGTACACCTTCCTGAACACCACGTTATCTGACGCAAACCTCGTACAAAACACGGATTATACCATCACGAAGACATCTAATCAAGTCACCATCACCTTTAACGCCCCACCCTTGAACGCCGCCAATCTCTACTTACGCAAGATACAAATCGCCGCTCAGATAACACCAGGATGGTCTGATTAACCATCAAGAAAATCTGACACCTACCTCATCAAGAAAAAAATTCAAAAAGAACATCCATCTGATATTAATTTTAAATTAAAAAAAAAAAAAGAGAAGGGGGAGTCTATGCGACTCCGATCACCAGGATCAATAATACTGTTCCTGATGCACTTGCGGCAGCAGATCCCGCGGTGACCGCGATACCCGTCTTACCGAATCCGACAACAAAGTCCTTTACGGTGATCTCTTCACCAGCTGCGAGGGCATCAATGGTGCCTGATTTTGCTTTGCCGACGAAGATGAGCTTTCCGTCAAGATCAATCGTCCAGTCAATGTTGGTCAAATCCTCTGTTCCCGTGTTCTTAATCGTTGCAGAGACACCAAGTCCACCTTTTATGGTAATGGTAAGGGCTGGTGCAGTGACGGTGAAGGTCTCGCTTTTCTCTGTTTCGGTGTTTCCCTCATTGTCCACAGAGTAGAAATACACGGTATGGTCTCCTGCTTCGGTGACCTCGACGGGTGCAGTATAGGTTGCGTAGGTTCCATCGTCAATCTTGTACATCGTGTAGTCGACACCAGAGATATCATCCGTTGCTGTCAGGGTGATCGTGACCGGGTTTGTTCCAGTGATTTCACAGGTGGTGACTGGTGGTGTGGTATCAGATGGTGCGCCTCCAAGCAGTTGGAACGCGACGTCACCATAACCAGGGTCAGTCCAGTAGGGAACTGAGAGTAATGGGAATCCCTGCATACAGGTGTGGAGTTGTTGGGTGTCGCTATCGCTCCATCCCCATTGTGGTGGGTAGTTTCCAGCCCATTGGCAGGCAACCCAGTATTTTTCACCAGCGGATGCAACGAAGGGTGTGTTTAACACGATATCATAGGTGTACATTCCATCTCCATTGTCTTCACCCATCACGGCTGCATGGAAGTCAACGAGAAGAGCTGTTGATGTTGGGTCAGCTGATCCAGCACCAGTTGGCATGTTCCCTGTTCCATCATCCGCGTAGAAAATAACGTTTAAATCTATTGGGTTGATGGGGTCTCCGTTCCAGAAACCGCCCCAGAAGATGATTTCGGTGATGGTTTGTCCACTTCCAAATTGGAAGTCATCCGCAACTTGTGAGTTGAACGGATAGGCGGTATCAAGTTGTGATGAGAGAAGGCTTCCCATATATGCTCCATTGTCCCAGAGAATATCTCGGTTTGAATTTGAGCCCTGGGATTGGGCATTGGTCGTAAAACTTGTGGTTGGTTGTGTTGTATCTGCTGTCACAGCACATGCTGAGAGAAGCATGACTGCTGAGAGAAGCAAAACGCCAGCTATTTTCGATATTGTTTGGTTTTTCATTTTTTTTAATTCCCCCTAATTACATTATATACCATTACCTATATAAAATTTCGTTTTTTCGATGAAATAAAAGTTTTAGAATGCTTTCAGTTATAAATTAAGGAAGAAATTAGTACAAATTTTAACTAAGACAAGAGAGTTGTTTATAAACATATTTAAAAAAAGAAAAAAAAGAGAGGGGAGAGTCTATGCGACTCCGATGACAAATATCAGAAGAGCGGTTCCTGAAACGGTTGCTTCTTCAGTTCCTGCGGCAACCAGGATATTTGTCTTTCCAAACCCAACCACAAAGTCTTTCACGGTGATTTCTTCACCAGCTGCGAGTGCATCAATGGTTCCTGCTTTCTCTTTGCCGACGAAGATGAGTTTTCCGTCAAGGGAAATACTCCAGTCGATATTGGTCAGGTCAGTTGTACCCGTGTTTTTAATGGTTGCTGAGACGCCAAGACCACCTTTTACAGTGATTGTTACGGCGATCGGGTGTTCGATGGTAAAGGTGCTGGTCTTTTCATCCTCGATGTTCCCTGCATTGTCAACAGAATAGAACAGGATGGTGTGAGTTCCATCAGCGGTGACCATAAATGGTCCGGTGTAAATGTTGTAGTCAGCGCTATCAAGCTTATACATGGTGTAATTAACGCCTGATTGGCCATCGATTGCGTTCAAGGTGACAGTCACATCGCTGGTGTACACACCGCCTTCTTGGGTACCTTCGAGGTCGCAGGTGGTGATTGGTGGAGTGTTATCGACCGCACCGCCAGTCCCAGTGACCTGGAAATCATCCATGAAGAACGCAAAGACATCAAAGGAATACACATGGATACCGATATAGATGGACTGTCCCGTGTAGGACGAGATATCGACAGAGTATTCCGTCCAAGTGATAGGAGCGTTTTCACAGACCTGCATAATCGTGAAACTCGTGGGATCAGTATCTGTAGTAGAAACCCCGATTTCGAAATCCTCAAGACCATATTGGCTGTTTAAAGAGCGTCCCCAGAGGATGACTTGGTCAAATGTGTCTGCACTTAACAAGGGGGTGAACAACCAGTCGTCATTGGGGGCCATGGAGGTTTCCGTATCCCAACAGGACGCGTATTTTACTCCGGTGTGTGCTTCATACCCTGATCCTAGTGGGGGTGTTGTCATAGTCGGGTTGAAGATCATAAATGATCCGGTGTAGTAGGCATTAGGCCAGTCGTATCCCTGCATACCCCAGGTTGATCCACCGTCACCATCGTAGGTGGTCCATGGTGGGAAATCATCAACAATAAAGTCTTCGTAGGTTTCGAAGCTATCTTGGAATATGATTTCTCTGCCCATGGTGGTAGAATCATTGGTTTTTTTTGTCGCAGAGATGGTGTTTGTGTTGCTGTTCATAGCCGATGCAGGTACTATCATTGCAAAGGCGACAGCGATGACGACAGCTGCCTTTAAGATAGAGTTTAGGTTCTTCTTCATAATGTTATCTCCCAATTGTTTTTTTTTATTATTGGTTTACTATATATCCGTGTCCTTCTTTATAAACCTTCTTATGTAAAAATTAGTCATCTGAAAAAATCTCAGGAGAAAAGAGGAAAGATGCATGATTTATATAAATAAAAATATAAAAAATGCAGGGGACGAGATTTGAACTCGCGGACCTCTGCAGGACAAGACTCTGAATCTTGCGCCGTTGACCATGCTTGGCTACCCCTGCGTTTTGTAAACCACCATTCATTAATCCCTATTTTAGTTTGTCGTGTCAAAAAAAGGACTTTCCTATAATACCCGTATCAAAAAATTTCATTGAAATAGCAATAAAGCGAGCAATCTTCTTCCTATCATTTTTGTCGAAATATTTAAATACGAACTATTAATATTAGAAGTGTATAATTAAATAACCGATTTAATAATACCGAGGGGGAAATTCACATGCGAACGAATAGTAGAAAAAAAATAATAGCCTCAATAACCACCATTGCATTTATTTGTGCAGCCTTCATACCAACCGTACATTCATCGGTGGGGCGAGTTTCTGTATCACCACAATCACAGACCACAACACCGAACATGATTCAAGAGACCTTAACAAACCTTATCAATATTTATGATGAGACCATCGGTAAAATCTCATCACCAACTAATCCTTTACCTTTGGATACAAATACGCCCAATGTACATCTCCCTCCTGGACAAGTCACCATGAAGGTTTTTAGTTCAACGACGAGTTATTTCCGAACACAACTTTTCAACGTCCCTGCTGGTTTTGAAGTCTCAAATGGGAATTACACCGGGTGGTGTACTGATAGTGCTCATACCATTAACACGAATACTGCATATCAAACCACCTTGTATTCAACGTACAATACCTCGCTTCCCTCCCATCTGTATCATCAAAATTGGAGTAAAGTGAATTATATTTTAAATCATAAGATAGGAACTGATTGGCATCAGGTGGAATACGCTATCCTTTACATCTTAAACTTTGGCAACCAGGGACTTAACTCGAATGGGTGGTCTATGGTAAACGATGCAATTACCTATGGTGGGAGTTACATCCCTGATTGTGGTGATAAGATTGCTATTATCGCAGATGTCAGTCCTACGGTTCAACGGACTGTTTTTGAATTAACATTACCAGCATATACCCTCTCTATCTCTACTGATGGTCAGGGTTCTGTTGAGGTTGATCCACAAGAAACTGGTTATACCTATGGGGAAGAAGTCGACCTTACTGCCATTCCTGAACCTGGCTGGTCGTTTTCCCAGTGGGGTGGTGACCTCTCGGGGTCTACGAACCCAGCTACCATTGCAATGACTGGTAACAAAGTTGTCTCCGCGACCTTTACCCAATGTGTCTATATGTTGAGTATTGATGTTGATCCTGTTGCTGGTGGGTCTGTTGGTGCGGTGCCGGCTCCTCCGTATTATTATGGTGCGGTGGTGACGTTGACTGCTTCTGAGAATCCTGGGTA
>JALOTN010000087.1 GCA_025457885.1 Thermoplasmatota archaeon
AATCAAAGAGATACGTGCGTTGAAGAAAATGGACAATTTTGGTCAGGCAGATTTTTTTGTCGTTGTATACATTAATGATGAAAAATTCAGAAGTAAAATATGGTTCAATAAGAATTTCATCAATGAACCATGGTCTACGACGCTCAACGTACCAGATGAGGAAGAAAACGTCTCCATCAAGATACAGCTCTGGGACTTCAATGCAGGGTTGCCAAAACTTTGTGACCTGAACGATGATGATGGCATATTCCTGAACACCTATGATGTGACTCTTGTCTACGACCTTAAAAATGGGCATTGGTCCGGTGATGACTATAACTACCCGTATGTCTCCTGGGGCGACCTGAGCGGATATGGAAGACTTAACGGATGTGATGATAACAGTATCTACGAGAACGAACGAGACGGTCTTATGTATTTCGATATTACCCAGAATGATTACGATAATGACACGATCCCCTATTGGACCGAGGTGAATGTGTTTCATTCAGATCCTGAGGTAAATGACCTTGGAAGGGACGATGACGGTGATGGAGTTCCTATCGAGTGGGAGTTCAAATGGGGTACGTTCATGGATTATGATTGGTATTCGGACAGTTGGGTATTAGTAACCTATTATGACCCCTTTGTCTATGATGATCACATGACGTTGGACCCTGACGCTGACGCGCTGAGCAACTATGAGGAGTACCTGACATCGCAATGGGGATCAGATCCCTACCGAAAAGACATCTTTGTTGAACTGGATCAAATGGAGGCAGGACCAAATGGAGAAGCAGCAAGTATCTTTCCTGAAGCTGGAAAGGACTTGATTCGTGATGCTTTTGAAAAATACAATATCTGTTTTCATTTAGATGATGGAGTCATGGGCGGGGGAGAATGGATCCCATTTGATAACGAAACACCTCGAGATGATCTAGTGCTATTGTATCAAAACTATTTCCTTCACGGAATAAAAAACAACTGGAGACGAGGGGTGTTCCACTATGGACTCCTGGTGTATGATGCCACCTATGCAGGATATGTCTTTGGAACCGATGATAACTATTGGGGGGCATATCAGATCTCAAGTAAACGAGTGAACAAGCACGCGATCATCAGTGGAAAACCAACTGCCTACGCAAGCGTGTATATGCATGAGCTAGGTCATACACTTGACATTCGGATCCCCGGTGGTCATGATGATAAAAGCAATTATCCCTGGGAGCCCGGATGGTGGAAATGGCGGCCATATAAAAGCTGCATGAACTACGGATATACATATGGTTTGGTCGATTACTCGGATGGATCTCGGGGGAAACGAGATCATGATGACTGGAACACGCTTGATTTCTTTGCGTTCCAGGCATACATCGACGAATGAAATCAAGGAAAGAAGAATCCTTCAGAATTCTTTTCCTTCTTTTTTTATTTGAATGAAATGCAGGACGAGTAACGCTGGACCAAACACCCAGGCGGCGTAAAGAAACGTCCGAGCGAACCCCAAGCTGACGGCAAGGGTACCGGTAATCATCCCAGCACCGTTCAACCCCACATTGGCAATACCTGTGAAAATCCCATATTGAGTTGCCCCTATCTTTGGGTTTGTCACGTCCATGAACAACGCACAGGAGACCGTCGAATGTCCACCCATCAGAAACCCGATCATCGCATAGAGAATTGACAGTCTCCACCAGGAGTCAGCAACGATGAGGGAAGCAGTACAGAGGATGTTGAAGCTAATGAAGAGGTACAATGCGGGTTTCCTGCCAATTTTATCAGTGATAACGCCACCGAAAAGGGAGCCTACTGCGAGGAAAACAGGAAGGATCATAGCGATGAAACCAACTTCTACATCACTCAAACCAAGACCATCACGCATATAGATGGGGATGATGAAGGACATGATTCCTTCGTTCATAAAGACGAGCGGTGAGAACAGGGTAATCAGGAGAACTGTTTTTGTTTTGAATTCTCTTGTGACAAGGGGGAGTATTTTTTCTTTTATTTTTCCTTTGATGACTTCCTTTGTTATCAGGGGAAACAGGAGAATACACAGGATGATAAGGGCGTTGATAAGATAGACGAATTGGTATCCGTACTGGGTGCCGATGATAGGATACAATGCTGCCCCGATTGCCCAGGCTGCGTATTGTCCTGCGAACATCGAACCATTTATTTTTCCTCGATTTTTGTCCGTTGAGACATCGATAGCCCAGGCGTCTGCTGAGACATCGACAAAACCGATACCGACGTGGCTAAGAAAGATAAGGAATGTAAAGAGGATGAGAGAGGAGTTTGGGCTGATAAAGGAAGCAAGGACCATGCAGGAGACGGTGAGTGCCCCTCCGAATAAAATGAATGTTTTTCGTCCGAATTTAATGAAAAAATCGATGACTGGCCCCCAGATGAATTTGAGCATCCAGGGGATGTTAACGATACCGACAATAAGAGTGGTGATGGGTATTGAGATCCCTTGTTCCCTGAGGTAAAGGGAGGTTGCGACGGTAGTGATCGCGACCATGAGGCCTTCCGAGAGGTAGAGGCTGCCGAATAAGAGGTATTTCAGACCGTGTACCTTCTCAAAATCAACCATTCATCATGATATATTAATATAATCTATTAAATATTTGTATATCTGGAAAAATCGGGTATTTACTCTTGGATGACGACGACATCGTAGAGACGTAGGGTTGGGACGGTAAATTCTATGAGACCATCGGTGATGGTGAATGGTATATTTTGTTTCTCAGAAAAATCAGGGGAGATGACCGTGACGTTGCTCACCGAGGGGAGAAGCAGTTTCATCTGGATCTGGATGTTGGATTTTGGCCAGATGATGTCAAAGAGAGCACCGCAATCGTAGTTGATGAGGTGGAGTATATGTCGTTTTTCCCCGGGCTGATAATATGGATACCCGACGATTTTACGATTCGCATTTTTTATTTTGAGGTGCTCTTCGATAGATGAGTCGATGGCATCCAGGAAGGTAGTACGATAGGAATCGGTATATGTCTGATAGTAGAGTGCTGGTATGTCCTGGAGCATGAAGTAGAACGTTCCGTTTCCATAGTTATAGGGTCCTTCGTTGGCGGGGAATCCGAGTTCTTCTGGGTCAAAAACCACAGCGGTTCCCCCTGATGACACAAATTCCTTGACAAGGGTTTTCTGTTGTGTTGTGATGTCAACGACGGAGGGCACAAGAATCATGTGGTATTTTGAGAGATTTTGCAGGGTTAAGGTGGTGTTCAGATACTGTCCATCCCCATCAAAGATGACATCATAGGGGATGTTGGATTCCGCAAGGATCTGACAGAGCCCTAGGTAATTCCCGGTATTGTTCTGCATTCCTTTTCCAAAGAAATACACTACGGCTTGAGTAGTATCAATGGATGAGGATGCATCGTATAATTGACGGTTCCGTAGCACGAAATCATAAATCTTTGCACAACCGCCCCATCGATAGGTTTGATCGAATGGTTTGATGAACCAATTGACAAACGCACCCTGGTTTGCATATGCTTCAGCGCAGTGGACCGCTAGGTAATTACGGATTTTTTTTACAAAGAATGGTTGTTGCCATAATTTTCCCATCGCTGCGGAGTCAACGAGAATCACGCCAGGGGCGTTGGTTGCTGCCCTGGCAAGTTTCTCCCAGGCGACCCATTTGCTTCGAGGGAGACTAGGAAAGGATTGGTCAGGAAGTGCGGTGTATTTGTTCTCAAAGCTGAAGAAATCAAGAAGCGAGCTGTATTGAAGCCCCTGGATCAGATAATCCCCTGTCTGGGAGGTCCCCAGGGCAAAGGAGTTTGCACTGATGATGATGTTTTTTCCCTGTGAGGTGGAGTAGTTGCGTAGCTCGGTGATGAGTCGTTTTTTGGCATCAAAGGTTCCTTTCTCCTGGAAGGTGAAATATTCTTTCATGAGGGGGTCGGTTTGGATTCGTTGGAAATATGAAAGGTTCATGGTCGCTGCGATCCTGGGGAGGAACTCATAGGTAGAAAGTTCGGAAATGTCAAATAAGGTAGACAGTTCTGATGAGGTAAAATGATCCCCAAGATACGCACGGAATCCTTCGAGACAGTATGGACAGAATCCTGGTTCGTTTGATTCAGTGAATGTTGAAACGTATTGTAAGATGCCGACGAGCCCGTTTCCTTCGATCTCATCTAGGGTGATCATGTCAGCTCCGGCATCGATGGCCTTTTTTCCTTGCCCAATCATCCAGTCGATAATGTCAGGATTCTGTGCACACATGAAATACGACCCGGCGTTAAGATCCCAGGTCGCCATCTGACCATCGGCGCTTCTGCAGGCGAAATCCTCAATGAGATCTCCTTGGAGTGCGGGATGGCCTTGGGTCGTTAAGATAGTTCCAGGGACAAGCAACCCTTGTTGATGTTGCGCTTGTACGAATGC
>JALOTN010000088.1 GCA_025457885.1 Thermoplasmatota archaeon
CCCACCGGGTTTCCCTCCCGCTCAAAATCATGATGTTGACGAGCTCGGCCATTCTCCCAGTCATCAAAACTCCACACGACAGTCCCATTCCAATCATACTGGTTCAACGCAGCAAAATCACCACAGCCGATCCCAATGAACCGATAGCCGCTCCCTGCGATGAGAAACCCCCCAGGCAGCATCTTAGCCGGCTGAGGAAAAACACAAGGCCAGCGATGCACAATCGTCCCGTCCATATCAATCAACACCGCAGTGGTCTGTCGATTCAACAAGGTGTACCCATCGCAGCATCCAGAGGAATAGGTAACAACCACACCAGAAGCATCATTCGAGACAAAACCAGGACTCGACGCATCAACTCCAAAAATACTCCCAGAAATGACAACAAGGAGGAAAACAACACAACCCAGAACAATGAAAGAGATTTCTGGTATTCTCGATGTCACCTGTGAAAGCCTCCTGCCCTGAATATCATTAAAATAAACTATCTCAGGATATAAAAGTTATTCCTTGCCCTAGGAGTACAATATCGGTTTCTCTGTGTCCTTTTTTTTCTCCGATATTATTTACGCTGATCCTGAAGGCATCGAATCCACAGACTGTCCCATTCTCTCCAGTTTCTTCCGTTGTTGCCATGCACGCGTGCTTTTCCTCTTCCGGGCAATCTCACTGCGACCGTCATGGCAGAAGATGTCATACCCCTGTTTCTGAAAAAACCCTCGGTCGAACTCCTCCAGGGCTTTGACCTCATGACACCGCCGGCACCGAAGCTCAGACACCTGCATGAACTTGAAAACCTCCACTCCAAATAAAAGAACAGAAACGTTCTATAAAAAAGTTCTCAGAAAAAGGGGAATATTGCATTACCCGGTTTTAATAATCCCAGATGATCCGCTCGCTATGGCATTGTGGGCATCGTGAAGCAGTCAACAGGGTGGATTGTCCTCCGGTCCACCAGCCGAAATGCGTGATGACGAATCGTTCCTTCATATGTTTCTGCGTCTTCTGTTCGATGAGCTGGTTTTCAGGGGAAACGGAACACAGGAACAATCGTCTGATGAACCCGGTTTCATTTCCGCAGTCCATACATCTCACCGGTTGATAGTCTCTGACTTCCTCATCCAACCTGTCGATGTCCCTCTGCGTCAGCTCTTGTATCGTTATTGGAGGCAGGAATCCTTGGTCCTCCAGTGTGATGTTGTTGGCACAGAGCCAGTTGAGAGCCTCGTTCCTGAGCTGCTGCCGATGGTACGCAAACCATTGTTCTCGAAGATCCGGATATGATTGTAGCAGCGCTTTGAAGTTCTGAAACGGCTGGGTCTTACCCAGCGCCTCTGTGAACTGGTCAGCGACCGTTTCATCCGGTATCTTATCATAGACGAATAACTCCATGACTATGAATGCATCCGACGGTCGTCTTGGAGGAACCATCAGATATCGTTCATCGTCCATCTCCTCAAGCTGCTTTTTACAATCCTCACCAATCGCCTCATTCACAAAGAGGATTTCACTTTTCTGTGTATCGATAAAATAATGCTGCAAGGCACTGGCTTCCTCAAAAGCATCTACCACCTCCTCAATATCAATAGCTAGACGAATTGGTTCAACCCCCATTTCAAATCCCACCCGGGTTTGTTCTCCGTACATACGACATCTGCCATACCCGCTATAGAGTTTGTGAGACGCCTTCTTTTCCTCACAACTCGTTTTTTATCATATACTCAAGGATCGACATCCTGTCCATCGGCATGTTCCCCTCAAAGAATGTCTTCACCCATTTCAAGTACCCGATGCCGTCAGGGCTCCGATGGTCCTTGGCAATGATGATTAATTTAGACAGACAACTGGTGATCTCCCCATAGGTATAGTCCTTCAGTTTTTCCTGTTTTCTGGAAAGAAGAATTGCTTTGACGCATTTGGCTATTTCTGCTGCCAGGGACCCTTCCGGCTGCCCGTCGAAATCCTTCAGAAGCGATGTATAGGCGGAGAGGACGTCCTTGTCACGGATCGTACGGTCCTTTGCCCAGAACACCATCACGGTTCCCTCCATCGCCGCAAACACTTCAGCATAGACCCCCATATTCCAGATGTTCACACCAGTCCGTTTGTCAATGACCAGGGTGCGTAAGGGTACATTGACGTCTTCTTCAGAAAAGAAGTCATCTTCTTTCTTTTTCCTTTTCTTATGTGTGTTCTTCACACAGACACCTCCCTTTCAGTAGCTCTGAATCCCCTTTTTACTTTTTATATGTTCTTCTATGAGTCTTGTGCTTGACGCTCATCCCCTGCTTTTTTCAAAAAAAAGATTCATTATTCATAAATATAAAAGACGGGTGGAGGACTATGGATTTTCAGTAGTATATTACAAAAAAAGCGTACAAATTTTAGAAGTATAAATCGCATAATCATTATTCTACCACCTCGTAACTCTTAACAAATTCTGCCTACATTTTTTTAAAAAATAAATAAAAAATGGAATATGTAGAGGGAAGCAGTCTTTTCTTCCATTCCATTTATTACGACTCGTATCCCCCGATCATCAGGCTAGGGTCACCGAAGAGAGCCCATTCCTCCATCACGAAATGATTCATGAAACAGGGTCCTTTCATGACCAGGAGATGATCCCCGATGTTGATATCAGGTGCCCCGATCCGCATGGCCTCCGCGTCGTTCGCATACGCTGAGATGCTCTCCTTCCACACCTGCCCTAAGATATGAGTCCCGGAGGTGTACTGCTTAAAGACGCTCGTCGTCAGATACCCAAGCATCGTCTCCGTGCATAACGTCCCTGGGTAGTTATCCGAGGTACAGGTACACGCAAGAGCAGCGATCCCACCACCCTTGGTATTGCAGAGGAACTCCCAGGCGATCGGAGTTGCAATGGAATCAAAATCACCACACAGACACGCGTTGAACACCACGACTGGCAGCTTCTCCTGATTCCGCAACACCTGCACGTCAGTGGAATTAAACCCCCCGTCACGGGGGACCCAGACGTTCTTCCGTAAGGGAGGATGGGTCAGTATCCGATCCTCTAATCCATGCGAGGAAAACGCGACAAAACCAGCACCCTCATCAATTGCATCCCTGATGTTCTCTTTCGTCAGATACTCCGCATCATCCGCAAAGTTTCTGCTTGCGAAAACCTTCTTCGCAGTAAACCCACTCATAATCGAAGCGATCTGATTAGAGGTGTACATACCCTCACAGGCGACCCTGCCCTTATGACGTAAGATGAGCGGTAAAAGATATTCGATAAACATGTTCGGGAACTCATCGCCACCCGTCAACACAAGATTCTGGAACCAAGAGGTCGAACCAACCGCACTGGACTCATACATGATAATCTTGTTGACCACCACAGAGACATCAGAGACTGAAGAACACAGCAGACGCCCAACACAGACATCAGGGATCAGATGAACCTCATCGATCAAAACGCTATCGTTTGCCTCCCCGAACAGGTTGTCCCCATCTGTATCCCAGCTGCAGAACCCACCCGTGCTATTATACAGATCAGCGTAATACAAGTCACTTATGAAATGCCAACTCCCCCCGGATTGCACCGAGGTGACATCGACATAACGAACCGGCATCCTGTCTTTCCCACCCACGAGCATGACGTAGGAGACGTTCCATGTTTCATGGGCATCCTTGATGAAATACTTCAGTTTCTCTGGGTCATCCCTGCCCTGAGCCGGGAAAAAAGCACCAGAGGAGATGTCACTTAACGTGACGATCTTGGAGGAAATCCCATACTGTTGTTTATGAACAACTAAGGGAGTAAACGAACCTGCCAGATCATCAGGGGTGATGATCAAAAGATCATAGTTTTCTTTCACAGCAGACACCAGACCTGTTCCACCGCACAACAAAAGCCCAACCATACCAATAACTATCCATTTCCTACCCATATTATCAAATCCTCAGAGAAACCATAGGAACCATCCTATAAGGATTCTTTTCTGTGTTTTTTGTACAAAAAAGAAAATCTCCGAGGAAAAACTTCATTTTTTGTCACATATGACGTTACTTTATGCAACCAATCTCGTTCTTTCTGTCATAATGCACTATTCCTTAAAAACATAAACTCCCGGAAAATGGATACTGACTGTTCATAATCATTAAAAACTACGGATAAAAATCAGACAAACCATGCAAACATTCTTTTTCTCCCCCTGGTTATCCAGATTTCGTGGACAAGGACGACCAGGACGTCAAAAATGAGATCAAGGAGCTCACCAAACGAATCAGCGAACTGGAAGGCATGCTAGCAGCGTTACTCAAACCACTCACTGATGCTCGCAAAACCACCGAACGGTAC
>JALOTN010000047.1 GCA_025457885.1 Thermoplasmatota archaeon
GAAAATAAACGCTCCGATGGTTGCCAAAAAAGCGTTGCCCGGTCAATTTATCATTTTACGAATCGATGAAAAAGGTGAGCGTATTCCGTTGACTATCTCTGATTCAGATCCAAAAAAAGGAACGGTTAGTATCATTTTTCTCGAGGTCGGAAAAACGACCAAACAACTGGGTAGACTGAATGTTGGGGATTCTTTGGAAAATTTTGCAGGTCCCCTGGGGATGCCCTCCGAGGTTAAAAAATATGGAACCGTGGTCTGCGTTGGAGGAGGCGTTGGTATCGCACCTCTCTTCCCTATTGTGAAAGCATTAAAGGAAGCAGGGAACAGTGTCATCTCTATTCTTGGAGCGAAAACCGCTGATTTATTGTTATTAGAAAAAGAGATCCACGCGTTTAGCGATGAGTTTTATATCGCAACTGATGATGGATCGAAAGGCCATAAAGGGTTCGTCAGTGACGTCCTCCAACAAGTTATAGAGAAACACAAGGTCGATATGGTGATGTCGATTGGTCCTATCATCATGATGAAGGTTGTCTCTAATCTGACAAAAAAATACAATATTAAGACTCTGGTGAGTCTGAACCCGATTATGGTTGACGGGACCGGGATGTGCGGCGGATGTCGCGTCTCCGTGGACGGAAAAACAAAATTTGCTTGTGTTGATGGTCCTGAGTTTGATGGTCATAAGGTGGATTACGATAATTTGATGTTACGAAATCGTCGTTTTGTCCATGCGGAAGGAGAAGCATGTAAACTGGCAGGTGTCTCATGAGCATACGAAGAACAAAACCAGAGATGCCAGAGCAATCACCAAGGGAACGTATTAAAAATTTTCAGGAAGTCCCGTTCGGGTACGGTAAAGATATAGCGATATTAGAAGCAAATCGCTGCCTACAATGCAAAAATAAACCTTGTATGAAAGGATGCCCTGTAGAGATTGATATTCCTGGATTTGTCGCCTGTATCGCGAAAGGTGATTTCGAGAAAGCTGCAGAGGTCATTCGAGCAAAAAACAATCTACCTGCGATTACAGGACGTGTCTGTCCTTATGAAAAACAATGTGAGGGTGAGTGTACATTAAAAAAACTTGGGGAACCACTTGGGATTGGACGTCTCGAGCGTTTTATTGCTGATTTTGAACGAGTAAAAGGAGCGAAAACTCCGAAAAAACCAGATTCAACTGGGAAACATATCGCTGTTGTGGGTGCAGGCCCTGCAGGGTTGACTTGCGCAGGTGATCTTGCTCGTATGGGACATGCTGTCACGGTTTTTGAAGCATTACATGACCCAGGTGGTGTGTTGATGTATGGGATCCCTGAGTTTCGTCTTCCAAAAGAAATTGTAAAGTCTGAAGTGAACTATGTGAAAAGTCTTGGGGTTGAAATCATCTATGATATTGTTGTGGGAAAAACCATTACAGTCCCTGAACTCATGGATAAGTACGACGCGGTGTTCATCGGCACTGGAGCAGGTCTCCCAAAGTGGTTAAATGTTCCTGGAGAGAACCTCGACGGAGTCTATTCAGCCAATGAATTCCTCACCCGAGTGAATATGATGAAGGCGTATCGTTTTCCTGAATATGATACTCCAGTAAAGGTTGGCAAGACGGTCATAACATTTGGTGCAGGAAATGTTGCAATGGATTGCGCCAGAACAGCCTTACGTTTGAAAGCGGAAAAATCCTATATTTTTTATCGCAGAACTGATGCGGAAATGCCTGCTCGTGAAGAGGAAGTCGAACATGCGAGGCAGGAAGGGGTTATTTTTAAGTTATTGACTGCTCCGATTCGATTTATTGGAGATGAGAAAGGAATACTAAAAGAAGTTGAATATTTAAAAATGGAGTTAGGAGAGCCTGATGAGTCTGGTAGGAGACGACCCGTCCCAATCCCAGGATCAGAGGAAAAATTAGCGATCGACACCGCCCTGGTCGCCATCGGCCAAAGCCCGAACCCGCTGATTCCCCAGACGATGAAGGAACTGAAAATAGGTAAGCATGGCAACATCATCACTGATGAGGAAGGCCGCACATCAGTCCCAAAAATCTTTGCTGGTGGCGACATCGCTACTGGTGCGGCAACGGTTATTCTTGCAATGGGGGCAGGAAAACGAGCCGCACGAGCCATTGATTCATTTCTGAAGAAAAAAACATAGGGTGTTTTTTTTTTTTTTTATTTTCGTGAGAGGGAGAATCTGCGGAACTTGAACTCACAGTTCGTCTGAACCAGTGAACCAATGAAATACCCACCGATGAGATAGATGATCAATAGAACAATAGGGAGGACTCCTGTATAACCATAAATCGTTGAGTATGCCAGGATAGCGGCAAACGTCACATCCAACAGAATCGTCTGTCGGTGATCCTGGGGTTTTTCTTTGGTTAAAAATCGATACATGATGTAAATCTGGGAAGGGATGCCATAGAGAAGAAAGAACACGAGATAGTTAAGATTTTGAGAGTACCAATAGCCTAGGAAACTGCAGAAGAGAAATCCAATTTTCAATGCGCATCCATAGAGGAAGTATGGATGGGTGAGATGGAGTCGTTGGTTGTTTCGAACGTTCGTAACTGCTGCAAAGCTTCTCACCCCCACACTTCTATCAGCGTCCACATCCTTCAAACCGTTCTCCCATTGGGCGAAAGCCGTGGCAGCAAAGATGACGACTCCAATGAAGACCCAGGTGAACGCGGTCGGCATTCCACCAACTGCAAATACCCCGAAAAGAACGAAAAAGGAATACGAAATTGAAAAAGAAAAATCATAAGAGAAGAGGACTTTTTTTCCTTTCCAGCCGTACCAGATGAGAGATCCAAATGCCGGGATAGCACACAGGAAACAGAACAGGACTGAGTAGGGATCTATTGCGAAGAAGAGAAGGGCAATCATCACCAGACAGATAAGAGTCCCTGCATAGAAAAACCCCATGGCGTCTTTCCGGGATAATAATCCACTAATAACAGGATTGCGTGACGGTACATAGGTGTGTGCATCTAGTTCCACATCACCCAAGGCGATATAGGTATTCAACACCATATGAGCAAAAATGGAAAGAATCGTTAAAAACAAAATATGGTACCACATCACAGGCATCGTTGATGTTAAGGCACCAACTATTGCTACGGACGCACTAGTGGTAATTCCTTGCGTTCGACCAATGTCTGCAAACGATCGGAGTTTCTCAAACACAGAGGAAAAAAATAGGAAGCGGTATAAAAACCTATAGGTTATAAACCGATGGTTTTTTATGCGCCTCTGATTTACTTTTATGATGATGCTTCGTGATTACATTGAACTAACACGTCTGTTCAATATGGGGTTGACTGCAGTAGCTCCGGTGCTTGGCGCGTTATCGATGTGGGATGTCGGATCTCTTGAGCTTTGGAGATTATGTGTCCTGTTTCTTATCGGAAGCATGTCTCATATCTATGGTTTTGTGATCAACGATGTTATTGATATCCGTCTTGATAAACTCTCGAAGGATTTGTCAGCTCGTCCCTTGGTCCGGGGAAGTATCACAAGGAGAGCTGCGGTGATTTTTGCGGTCTCCTGTATGATTGGCTCGTTTCTGCTCTCGTTGGTCTTCTTTTCTGATATGTTCCGGTACCTTGTGCTTGCTGGTATTCTGTTTATCGCGTATTTTCTAGCGACGGTTTATAATATTGCGAGCAAAAAATACCCTGGGATGGATTTGGTGCTTGCTTCTGCGATTTTCTTTTTCATTCTCTTTGGAGCCTGGACGATTGGTGCACCGACAACTCTTGCGTATATCGTGGCGTTGATCGGCAGCATCCAGGTCCTTTTCATGAACATGATTAATGGGGCGATTAAGGACATCGATCATGATAAACAGGGGAGTGCGAACACCGTTGCTATCCGGTTAGGGGCACGTGTTCAGGCAGGGACGATGGTGCTTCCTCTTTCGTTTAAGTCAACGGGGTATCTTATCGAGGTAGTCCGCATCGTCTTGGTTTTCCTGCCCTTTGTGATTCTTGGGTTGTCTGCAAGCCTCTGGCAGGTCGCATTACTCATTGTTTTATCTCTTGCGACGTTTTATTCTATTTATCGGTTGTTTTCCATTAAGACCTTTGACCGGGCGAAAATCAGGAAATGCATCGGGATCATTGTTATTTTCATGTATGCCACAGCCCCGATCATGTTAAGTTCCTTAAATATCTACATTATCCTTGCTGCCTTGATTCAACCCATCTGGTTCTTTGTAAGTAACCTGGTGTTGCATAAAACGATGTTTGAACCAAAAACAATGTGAAGATTATTTTATTCTCTTCTTTTTTTTGCAGCCTTGATGAGTCCATCGAAGAGGGGTGCAGGCTTCATTGGTCGGGATTTAAACTCCGGGTGGGCTTGTGTTCCCGTGAAATACGGATGGTTAGATAGCTCCATGAACTCCATGAGGACCCCATCAGGGGATCGGCCGGAGAAGACGAATCCTTTTTTCTCAAGGATGTCGATGTATTTCGGGTTGACCTCGTAGCGGTGTCGATGCCGTTCGGTGACTTTACCCTGATCATTATACAGCTTGCGGATCAAAGACCCCTCAGTCAGAACCGCAGGATACCCACCCAATCGCATGGTAGCCCCATAGCGGGATTCTGTGACAATCTTTACTTGATCTGGGATGAAATCTATGACAGGGTGGGCTGGGTTTTTTTCCACCTCGGTGGTGTTTGCCCCTTTCAATCCGCAGACGTTTCTTGCGTATTCCACCACCGCTAGCTGCATCCCAAGACATAACCCAAGATAGGGGATATTGTTTTCCCGGGCGTATCTGATGGTCGCTATCTTCCCTTCAACACCAGACAATCCAAATCCGCCAGGGACGATGATCCCATCGACTTTTTTCAGATTCACGATCTTACGAGGGTGTTTTTCGAAGATTTTTGAGTCGATCCATTCGATCTCCGGGCGGACGTTGTTGTTCCATGCCGCGTGTTTGACTGCTTCGATTACGGAGATATAGGAATCAGAGAGTTTGAACGCCCCGATATCAAAATATTTACCGACGATGCCGATTTTTACTTTTTTATCCAGTTTTTTTATTTTCGCGATGTAGTTTTTCCAAGCGTTAAAATCATGTTCTTCTTTGCGTAGCCCAAGTTTCTTTAGAATTTTTTTGCAGAGTTCCTGCTCCTCAAAGAGTAAGGGCACTCCATAGACGTTATCGATGTTTGAGTCTGATATGACATCCTCACCAGAGACATTACAGAATAACGCGATTTTTTCTTTTCGCACATCATCAAGTGGTTTTTCAGACCGGGTGATGATGAAATCGGGTTGGATACCGATTTCTCTGAGGAGTTTAACGGAATGCTGGGTCGGCTTGGTTTTTGCTTCCCCAAGTGATTTTAATACCGGTACATAGGTGACATGGATGTAGATGACTTTTTCTCCCTCATGTTTCATCTGTCGGACTGCCTCTAAAAACAGGACGTTTTCGTAGTCCCCGACAGTGCCTCCGATCTCGACGAGCACAAAATCAAATTTCGTTTCCTCCGAAGGGGTGCGGATGCGTCGTTTAATCTCATCGGTCACATGGGGGATTGGTTGTACGGTCTTTCCAAGGTATTTGCCGTTTCGTTCCTTTTCGATGACTGCGCTGTAGACCTGACCGGTGGTGATGTTGTTACATTTGGGGATGTTGATGTCCAAGAATCGTTCATAGTGCCCTAGGTCCTGGTCGATTTCCCCGCCGTCCTCAGTGACCCAGACTTCCCCATGTTCGGTTGGCCGGAGGGTTCCTGCATCAAAATTGATGTAGGGGTCTATCTTGATTGCGGTGACTTTGTAGCCGTGATTCACCAGGATCTTGCCTATGGATGCAGTCGTAATTCCTTTCCCTAAACCAGAAATGACTCCACCTGTGACGATAATATAATTAACCATCCCGATCAACAGGAAAGCAGAATACGATAAGTGATTTAATAGATTTTGTATTTTAAGAAAAACGCGTTAACCATTCTCATGCTAATTGAGGGTGCCATAAAATACCAGGCCACACCCAACCCAGGTGATACATAAAAGATAGAACCAGACGTTATCAAAGGTGGTGATTAGTCCGATGATGAGGACAACCCAGGGCAGAATAAGTAGGAATAATGCCTGTAAGAGGCCACCGATTTTTTCAGAGAGATGCAGCTCCATAGCAGATCACGTATCTGTGGTTCTAAGTCGGGTGTCGTATATTACATGATGTATTTAAGGTTAACTTGATTCTTTTAAGTCTTTTACCTTGCCTAATGACGATCCATCCAAGAGGTACACCTCTGAATTATCGACATCAATAAGGTTCTTAAACGGTCCAAGCAAGCTGTCTTGATTCACAGCGGTACCACCGCAGAGTGGGTTAAACGCAGGCATCAGAAGGATCTGGGTGGTCGATGAACCTGGATATTTTTCCTGCAATATATTAAAATCAGGGAGACCGCGAAGCCAGCATTGTTCATAGGTTCGGTACCCTAATCGGTCCATGAGCATCACGGTCGGATGGGAATGGGCTATTACGACAAGATCGCATTGCATTATCTCTGTTGAGGGTGTTCGATGACCATGGGTAAATCCAATCCCCTTAAACACGAATCCTCCAGAGGGATGCAGCTGGATTCCTGAAGAAAGCAAACGATCAATGTTCCCATCGTGGTTCCCAGGAAGTATATGCAGGGCGCAGGAGGATTGAATTCTGGCAAGAAAGTTTTTCGCATCAGTCCGTTCTTGATATGGTGAGGAGGGGATGGCATGTTTGATGTCCCCTAGGAGAATGATATCAGTGACTTTGTTTTTTGTAAGAATAGAGAGGAGCCGTTCTTCCATGGTCTTAGTCTGAGAGGGGACCTGCAATCCATTTTCTCGTAACTCGGTTTCGATTCCGATGTGAAGATCCGCGATCACCAAGAGTTTTTTTTCTTTGAAGAGAAGCGCGGGTTCTTCGATGAGTGGTTGAGGGGGTGGTTGCATGGGATCATCCTATCGCAAACAGTCTATTAAAATCAATCACTGAAAGGAGAATGTTGATGAACAACAGCAGGTAAAACCAGCTAAACACCCAGATGGAAAGATCACCAATTGCTTTCCAGACACCGCTGCCGCCTTTTCCGATACCAAGGTAACGGAGGATTGCGTAGGAGAGGAGCTGCAGCGGGATACCTAGGATACAAAACCCGATCACCCAGATGAGCGTCTCCAGAAGGAACAAGGCAGCAGTACCAGAAGAAAATCCTTGGGTGACTAAGGAGGATAACGCACTGGTGCCAAATAGAATGCCTACCTCGACATCCAAAAGGAGAAACGCGCTTACTAACGCGACCAGATGGATAATACGGCTATATCGTTTGATTTTCCGATCAAGAGGAACATCAATCAGGGGTCGCAGGAAGAACCATACGTATAGAAAGATTCCTACACAAAGAGCCCAGACAAAAAGCAGTTCGAAGGGAAATATGATGCCATTCGGGTTGCGTTTGGCGGAGGGATTGTAGAAATGACTCCCGAGGTAGCACAAGGTGCAGTCTCCTTTGACGGTTACCCCTGTTGGGGACTCAAAATCTGATATGGAAACCGTGTTGAATCGGACAAAACCAGCAGTAGAGAAGTGTTGTTGGGTATGATCAATTGTTATAGTATCATTGGTATTCTCAAGGATCATTGCTCCATTCGCGATGAAACCTGATGTCACAAGCAGGTCACCTAGATTCTGGATGCGTTCGAGGAATTCAAGGCTTATTTCATCATCGAAGTCCTCAAGGGTCTCTGAGACGTTGCGGAGAAGCTGCTGAATTTGAATATCATGTGATGCTGCTTGGGCAACGGTCGCAGAAAGGGTCGTCTCTGAGGGGGAGTTTCCCAATGGCAGCAGAGAAAGCGAAGGTTGTTTAACGAAGGAGAAGGAGGTGTCTTGAATGATCAAATAATCATTCGGTGAGTCACCTCTCCAGAGGGTTCTTCCCTCTGTGTTGGTGAGGGTGATTGACCCTGTTTCTGACAATATGTTTAATGCTGCAAGGCTTGTTGAGCACTGCAGGGTGATTGGATAGTCCGTTGCGATTGCAAAGAACCGGGTTTCCGTCCCGGGTATCACCTCAAGAGAAACCATCGTGGTGACTGCATAAGGGAGTTCCGCAGAAAGATTCATGCTTCCATCATTGATTCCGAGGAGGAACAATCCTTCTTTTGTGGTAATCTCAACATTTGTATAGGAAGTGATGTGATCGTAGTATTGGACAAAGAGATCTTCAAAGGATGTTGCGGTAGAAATATCGATGTCCTCCGCTACGATGACGGTATCAAGGTTGAAGATGCGACTGGTTCCAAGAATCGGAAAAACCTTCATTTGTTGCACAAAGTCTGAATCAGAGAGATGCTCCAGAGGTTGACCACTCAAAGACCCAGTGATGGTGGTCTTTCCTATAAAAAACACTGAGGTTTCTTGGGTGATGGTTCCTTTGAGGACATGAGATGAAGGAAATAGCGCAGTCGCTGATGAAGAGAGAAGGAGGAAAACGAAGAGAACGGTGCTGAAGAGAATAATTCTTTTCATTCTAACAGCTGATGATGCAGGGGTTTTTAAACATTTTTTTTTATGATGTAAAGATTTTTATCGTCCCTGGTGTTATCAAATAGGAGGATGGAATGATGTGGGAGAAGAAATCGTCTGGAATGTTTGTCAAGAAGACAGAAAAAGCGGTCCGGAAGATTGCCGATAGGAAAACCGAGATGATAGAGCAGACCGCAGAATGGATGAAGAAATATCAGTATGCGGAATGGCCGAGGAACCCGGATCGACTGGAACAGGAGATGAAAACGAAAATAACTAACACCCTTGCCTTGGAGATGCAGCAAGAACCCGCGTTCCTGGCTTGGGTATTGTATCAGGTTGCTGGAGAATTGGTAAAGCATCAGGATGTTAAAGCGATTTGGGAGTAACTTTTGGTTTATTTTCCTCTTCATCTTTTGTTTTTTTAATAAAAAAGGTTACAGATATTTTTTCAGGATATTTGGGATTTCTTCTATGATGTCGGTTGCGAGGAGTCCGTAGGATTTTTTCTGGAATGCCTCGTTCCCAGCTTCTCCGTTGAGGAAGGCGGCGATACGGACAGCCTCGTAGGGTTTTACTCCTTTTGAGAGGAGCGCTCCGATGATGCCGGCCAGGACATCCCCAGTTCCCCCGACCGTCATCGCTTCGTTATGGATCTTGTTTTGTTTGATGTCACTTCCGTTGCTCAGTACATCAATGTATCCTTTCAGGAAGAACGTGATTCCGAGTTTTTGTGCCCATTCTTTTACAATGGTCATTCGTTCTGTAAGGTCTTGGGAGAGGGTGATTCCTGTGAGTTTTTTGAATTCACCGACATGGGGGGTAACTACTGTAGTTGAGTTTTTAATGAGTGTTAGGTGTTCTCCAACAGGTTTGATCGCATCTGCATCAAGGACTAATGGTTTTTTCTCCTCAATAATACGTTTAACAAGCAGGATGATTGCTTCTTCAGTCTCAGGGGCGGCTCCAAGTCCAGGTCCGAGGATCACTCCAGTGCATTTCCTGAGGAGCTCTTCGATCACCGGGAGGTCTTCTTTGCTGAGCATGTCATAGGTGAGGTCTTTAACAATGAAGTTTGGTGAAAACGCAGCCACAGATTCCCAGGAGCGCTGTGGTGTTGCGATATAGACGAGGTCCACCCCGGTTCGTAATGCGGCTAGGCCACTGAGCGCGGGTGCTCCGATGTACGGTCCCCCTCCGATGATGAGTACAACGCCGTTGTCTCCTTTGTGTGATTTTTTTGCCGGTCTTGGATAATAGATAGAGAGTTCACCAGGTCCAACATAGGTGAGTGCTTCTTGAGGGATTCCGATATCGACTACGGTGATAGTGCCACTATTCTGTTCAGTCATTCCCTGTTTTTTGTCATGAAATGTTACCGTATGGTCTGGTTGGACTGCAAGGGGTGTGCCCAGACCAGTGGGGACATCGACGGAGATGATGGTTTTTTTCCTTGTTTCATTGACTTTTTTGACGATGGTAGCATAGGGTTCTTTAAGAGGACCAGCAAGACCAGTCCCAAGTAAGGCATCGATGATAAGGTCGTTTTCTTGGAGGAGGTAGTCAAGGTCTTGGATGGTGTGATAGATCTTTACTTCGTATGTCTGAAGTTTCTGGTAATTTTTCTGTGCAATCTGTGTTTTTATTTCGGTTCCTGTGAGAAACACCGTGACAGGGTAATATTGAGTCAGGTATCGTGCAGCGACAAATCCGTCTCCACCGTTGTTGCCGGTTCCACAGAGGAGGAGGATGTGTTTTGTCGTGTCTTTGAAATGATTTTGTATGAACTCTGCGATGTTTTTTCCTGCGTTCTCCATGAGTTGGAAGGTGGGGACTCCGAAGTACTCTGAGTTGGTGTCGATGACTTTCATTTCTGCTTCTGAAATCATACTGGAAAATGTTAAACAGGTAGAGTCCTATAAATTTATGTCTCGGGTGTTACAGAGATTATGACGGTTTTCTTTCTAATATGAATATCTGCAGCAGAGGGTTTTTATTGAGTGTTTTTTACATTAAAAAAGTATTGTTCCGCTGATAAAAAAAAGATGAATTTTCTGATTTTTTTGTGGTTTTTTTAAAATCGTTCTAGAATAACTATTAAATAGAAGAGGGTGGTATCTTATCTAGATATAGGGGAGTAAAAAAGATGATACAAAGGAAAAAATATTTTCTGAGCTATATGATGATATTAGTGCTTCTGGGTTCGTTGTACGTTCCATTCAGTTCTCAGACAACAGTGGCATCATCAAAAAATAATACCTGGCCTCCAATCCATGAAGAGACCTTGTTTCTTCCACGGGTTAATGTGGTTCACATCGATGAGAATGATACGGATTCTGAATACAATTTTCTGACAGCAATTCCAATGACACTCTTCCATTATGATGGATATGTGTATCAATCGCTATTGACAACGGATAAGACATCAGATTCCACTACACAATACATCATCGATGACTGGGAGGCTTATCTAGAGACGTGGGATGGAGCATCCGACATCAATTTCATTGGGGACGTCCCAGGATTTATACAAGATGCTCTTGCAGATAAATTCGGGGTGGATATCAATCATGTATCAACTATTACAGGTACACCAATCTCTATTGCTAATCAAATCGCAACTCATGATTGGAAATCATCTGATTATGTTGTTCTTACCCCGTATATTAAACCTGTTGTATCTGAGGATGATATTGAAAGTATCTCAAATGGTGCAACCTTAGCATCTCTATTAAATGCACCATTGTTATTGACGGAGCCGTCAACGATTTCAACCGAGACTCTTGCAGTCATCGACGCACTTGAGGCGCGAAAAGTGATTCTTGTTGAAATTGGGGATACCCTTCTTTCGGGGATTACCAATCAACTCATCAGCGCAGGTCTGATTATTGAAAATGATTGTGTGACTCGTGAGGATGTTGTCTCTCTCACACGAAGTATGACTGGACAATCTACTCTTTGTGGGATCCTGGAGAATTGGCAGAATCTCCCTGCGTCGATGGCTGCAGCAGGTTACGGAGGATATGTATTGTTTCTGCCTCCATTGGTGAAACAATTGGCGTGCCAGACGTTCGCTAGTTTAACAGCCGATCAGCGAGTTCCATTCAAAGTTCGTGAACCCATGAGTCTCCCAAATGAATATCGTGAAGGTGAGGAGGAAATCGCGGAACAATTCTACACCTGGTTAAATGAGATCGGAGGAAATGATTCAGAGAACCTTGAGACCGTCCTAGTGTTTAATACTCAGCCATATTATGATCCAGTCAACGGTTTTGATGTGACTTTTGAACGCGCGATCAGTGGAGATCCTTCCCGACTCACGGATCCTGGTGCGGTCCCTGGTAGAATGCCTCTTGAGTTTCTTGAGAATATCGCACTTGCGAACCGGGACATGATGTACCGAGCAACGATTTTTTCGAACCCACGACCAAAACATGTAACTCTTTCCATGAATGCATATGAGGTGGAACATAGCGCGAACAGCGGGGTTGACAACTGGGGTGGGAATCATATCGTTAATGAAATCTTCGGATGGCCTTTTCAAGGATGGTGCACTGAGAATGGGAATTTTCCCTGGCGGGATATTCATGAAAATATGCCTGACTTATCACCGGTACTTCCTCCAGGACCAGGCAACGGCCCGGATTGTGACCCGGGACAATTCGCTTCGTTTCTTGCAGGGTATGAGGCGCATTTCCATTCTGGGGCTTATGAGCATCTTGGCTCACATCCCTCCCAGCCTGATGTGCCCAACTGTGGGTTTGTAGAAGACCTCAACAATGGATCAATCTTTTTGTATTTCAGCTGTCATGGGGGAGGATCTGGTATTGCAGTTCGCACCTCCGATAATGGGGTCGCCCAGGACAGTGATAACCCAGTCCCTTGGGAAGGTGCCTATTGGCCGTCCACCGATGGCATTGTATATGATGGGAGTCAAGGCGGGTATTACGATCAAGTCATGCTGGACAATGATATCGTCAATGTGCATGGGTCGATGATCGCCTATAATGCTTGTGACATGGCAAATGGGAAAATGAACGAAGTGTTGCTGGAACATGGGGGCGCAGCCTCGTTTGGGAGTTACACCAGTGTTTCCTTCTCAGGCTCTGGTTGGTGGTGGAATCTTTTTGTTCATTGCATCAGTCATCTAAATTACACAATTGGTGAGGCAGCGACCTATGCAACCGCGCGGGTCGCCAAACTCTATACACCAGAGACACCCTGGCAGCCCGGTCCGGATACCTCGTTGCAATATGTGGTTTATGGAGATCCCAATATTCATTTTGTTCAGCAAGAATGGTCTTCCCCGGAGCCAGTGTCGATTACGACCAATTACGGAGGTCATTTCCCCGATGTCCCTCCAAATGAGGCACCAAACACGCCAGAACGACCCAGTGGACGTTCTGAAGGAAAACCCGGGGTGAGTTACCTGTATTCCACCAGTTCCACAGACCCAGAAGAGCAAACACTCTGCTATCAATGGGATTGGGGTGATGGGAACAGTAGTGATTGGAGTAATCCGATTGCATCTGGTCAAACCACGACGATAACCCATAGCTGGCCAGAACAGGGGACCTATCAAGTACGAGTGAAATGCCGAGATACGTTCAATGATGAAAGCGACTGGTCAGAGCCTCTTTCCGTGACAATGCCCATCTCTGTCTCGATTGATTCACCAACCTTCCTTACTACGTTACTAAATTTTTTCCATCAAATCCCTAGTCTAGTAAAGTTGTTTTTTTTACACCCTCTTCATTATTTTTTTTAAGGGCTTCTAAACGAAAAAATACAAATAACAACAACACTATCTCTCTGTGAAAATCGAGATGATGAGACCATGATGCCAGGTCGGATGAATAGCAGGCAGCTAGCCCAGATGATGAAACGCTTCGGAATCAACGTCAAAGATATTGAGAATGTCGAAAAAGTGATTATTCAAACCGATACAAAGGAGTACGTCTTTGATTCTGCAGAAGTCACCGTCATGGAGGCACAAGGGCAAAAAACGTTTCAGATCGTCGGAGATCCTCTTATAAGAACCCGAGGGGCAGAACCACAGGATACACAAAAAGAGGACATTAAATTAATTATGGAGCAGACCGGGAAATCTGAAGTGGAGGTACGGAAAGCGTTGAAGGAAACAAACGGTGACCTTGCGGAGGCAATCCTGAAACTGACTCAATCTAAATAAAAAAAAGGTTCTCTTGTGAATATGATTTCCTACAAGGATGCATTGAAAGAATCATCACAGGGCGTGATGCTGTCCTTGCATGTGATACCAGGGTCTGCTCAGACGGTTTTTCCTGTTTCGTATAATCAATGGAGACATGCTCTTGAAATAAAGGTCCAAGCGCAGGCAAAGGACAATAAAGCAAACATCGAGGTGGTCGAAACAATCGCCCATTTTTTCAAGCTCAGTAGGAAGGATGTAGTGTTGATGAGTGGGGAGAAAAACAGGGAAAAAACCATTTGTCTGAAGAATATTTCCCTTACTACGGTTCTTGGGAGACTCCAGGAGTCTTTCCATGGATGACCGGGAAGTCTTCGAAGAGCTTGAAGAGCTGCTCACGGAGTTACGAGAGGAGAATAAAACAATCCCAATCATCGTCGAGGGTGAAAAAGACATCACCGCATTACGCAAACTTGAGCTTACCGGGGAGATTCTCCGTTTTAACACCGGACAATCCATCCCAGATTTCTGTGACACTATCGCGCAAAAACACCGCAAGATCATCCTGCTGACGGATTGGGACTGGCGCGGAGGGAGACTTGGATCAACCATTAAGAAACATCTTGAGAATCGTGTGGAATGCAACATGAGGTACCGGCAGATGTTCGCCCAGCACTGCATGTGTCGGACC
>JALOTN010000006.1 GCA_025457885.1 Thermoplasmatota archaeon
GGTTTCTGTCCATGGAGCGGTCTCGTTTCCCTTCGGGTCTGTGTTTTCTGCACTCACCGGTCGTGATTTTCCCTACCTCACAGTTGAGGCGTATCGAGAAAACAGCTTAGTCTCATCGGGAACTGCGTGTCGACTCCCTCTCAAAGGATCGGTCTCTTCAGAAGAGTCCTCCCTCCGGGCGCAGATTAAAAGTGCGCTGAGTATGTTTGATATCCGAAACAGCTCTCTTTGGAAACACTACCGTTTCGAAAACCTTGAGGCAGGGCGCTACGTCATCAAAGTCTTTCGGGAGAACCTGCGAATCGGTGACCAGCGACGATTCATCGGAGTTGAAATAATAGATCTTTCTAGTGACTCGCAGATCCATGTGTTCTGCAGACCCCAGGGTACGTGTGTGGTGACCCTTGTCGATCAATCTGGTGATGGAATAAAAAATGCTGATGTACAATTGATCCAGGATGGGTTGGTGATCGCTCAGAACAAGACCAATGAGGCGGGGATCGCACGACTCTCTGCGCCCTGTAATCGAAGACAATCCTATCAACTCAGCGTAGACTTCCAAGGATTCGAGCTGATCAATGAGTCGATACGACTGCGATATAGCCGGATCGTGTTTCCTTTGAAAAAAACAGTGCAGCTCGATCAGTTTGACTGGACTGTGACCTTAGAAGACCTCTGGGGGCTCCCCCCGGAAGTGGAGATTACCCCCAGACTTATCAGCAGTCAAATGCAGACCCCAACGATGATTTCCCCCACACAGACGACAGGAAATTCCTTTCAATTCACTAGTTTACCACCTGCCACGTATCAACTCCAGATTCGATATAAATCCTTTACCCTGGAAGAAGAAGTCACCATTCCCTCAGATGATATCTCTATTGTCTTTCCCGCAGTCTACCCCGTCTCCTTCCATGTGTACGATGCACGAGGCTCAGCACTGGGAGATGCAGATGTGCAGATGAGCCGAGGAGGCATCAGCCAACAAGTCCCCACCAAAGGGTCTGCCGCTGATTTATCCGTCCCCCCGGGTCTCTATACTATTACGGTGATGATGCAGGGCACCTTGATTGGTCAAAGATCGCTGTTGGTGATGGGTGATCGCAGTGTTGATCTTATCACACAACAAGAATCAATTCTCCCGTTGATCCTCATAGTTATCTCCGGTTTATTGTTGTTCATTGGGATCCTTTTCAGCATTAAGAAAAAAGACGTTGCGTTTTCCTTGGTCTTTCTCATCATTGGGCTGATCATACTCTCCTTCGTGTTCCCTTGGTGGTCCCTCCAAGGAACCTCGCAGGATGTTCAGACCACCTCAGATTTGTATCTGCTGCCTTTTTCGTTTGTCTCCATGACAATCGCACCACAGGTGATCACGGGTGAGCTATCATTCGTCCCTGAGATTTTTACCACCGTCATGCTTGTCATTCCGATTGTTTCTTTTATTGTCGCATTGCTCCTAATCATTCCTCTTTTCATCCAAAAAGCTCTAGGAAAAAAATGGCGGTTACTTCTGCGAATCGGTTCATTCGTACTCATCAGTGGAACGATGATTCTCTTTGTTGTCGCAATGTCAGCTTTTGCAGAGGTTGGGGTGGGAAGCTTAATAGGACAGGGAACCATCGATATCTCCATCCAAGGAGAAGAAGGCACCAGTCCCCTCCTCTGTCACTGGGGACCCGCCCTGGGATTCTGGTTGTATGGAACTGCAACAATACTTTTAGTAACACTGTATCTATTTCAGTATAAAAAAAAGAAACAAGCTGAGAAATTATTGTAACTTCCGCAGCTGCTTTTCTTGTTCTCTTCGGATCTTCGCAAGCAGTTTATCCTTGGTAACATCTGATGCTGGTATAACAGATTTCACCTTTTGCTTAATTGGTTTTTTTTCTTTCTTTTTCGGCAGCACTAGTTTAGCTTTCGTCGGTTTCTGTTTCGGTGTCACCGCGGTTTTCAAGGACATCAATATTTTTTTGAAAAACGATGGGGAACTTTCTTTTTTCATTTGGGAAGGTATGATGCCAAACCGTTTGTACTGCTTGCTTTCATCTTTATAGAATAACAATGCGGACTTGTATTCATCCTGCATCATGAGTCGTTCCTGCTCATACGCATGCTTATTGGTTTGTTTTAACTCAGCGAGATGTTGCTCTTCTTCTAGTATCTTCCAGGGTTTCTCAGGTTTCTTTCGGATTGTCTCAGAGATTTTTCGACGCCAGTAGAACAAGAAGGCAACGACTATCAGAAAGATTAATCCTGCCCCAAAACCAAACGTAACATTTTCTTCAGAGACGTACACGCCCTTGGTTTCCAAGGCGATTCTTTGGGTCGCTATCGTAACATTTGGTTCCTCTGATGAGTATGCTTCGAGTGTTATCTCATGGAGTGTACCGGTATCCAAAAAATTATTTGGGCTCGCTACTCCGACAAAGACTTGTCCTTCCTCCCCGGGTTGTAATGCGATTGAGCTATCTTGTGTTATTTCCAGGAAAGTATTATTTTCGGTTTTTGCTCGGAAATTGATAGTGTCATTATAGTTACCTAGGTTTTGGACGAGCAGGGGAATCGACATTATTTCATTTGGAGCGAGTTTTTCCAGCGTGAGGGGTTGTATTTTCACCGCATGGAATGCTTTTACTTTTACCAGGACGTCGATGTAATAATAATCCGTCAGAATCTTACCACTGTTCTTTCCAAATCCGCCGAAGAGTGCCGCCAGGAACCAAAACGGTGGTCCTGTTGCAAAAGGTATCCATCGATCACCGCCTACCCAATATGCTTTATCCTCTGGCCACCAGAGGTTTTTGATGATCCAGGTGTCAGCAATTCTAATGCGGATAGTTCTGGATTGAATGATATCATTTGCGCGCGGTGGCGAGTTTAAAGAAATAGTTACATTTGTTATTGAATATTTTCCTGCTTCTTCAACAACAACCGGTGGATTGAAGTTGACAAATAAGCCCCCGGAATATCCCTCAGGGTATTCCGCAGTGAACGTGAGATATCGTCCAGCTAAAAAGAAACGAGGAAACGCAAGGGAAAAATTACCTGTTATAAGGTCGATATTTCCAATTTGGATTGTCACCTTTTCATTGTATCCAATCGTGATGTTTGATGGAGTTGCTTTAAATCCTTCCGCAAAGGAAATCGGTGGTTTCAACGCGCCTAAGAAATAGGTAATCAAGTTTATGATCGGAAAGGGTGTTATCCAAGGGAGCCCTAGGATAGATTTCGTGTCTGCTGCTTTCACTTCTTGAACCTGGGAAAAAAAGATTGGGCCGAGGAGTAAGGCGACAACAATGACGGTAACTGTTCTACTCGTTTTTATAGGATTTTCCCCCTGGTTTTAAAGGAATGTATAGAGGTTTCTCTTTTTATTTATTTTCTCTTTTTGAAGAATGCTATGATGAGGAATGCGGCGGCTAACGCTCCGATGAATGCGATTGATTCGAATCCTGGGGTTGAAAACCCTCTGCTTTCAACGAGGAACGATGAATCGGTGATATCACCTTTTTTGTCTCGATCATCATATTTTACTGGTTGCATCGTGATGGTTATGGTCCGTTGATCATTATGATATCCAAAGTTTTTTGGTGGCTTAATCACTAGATAAGCTATATTGTATGAACCATTCCCTTCATCGAGCAGTAATTCTTCATTAATGATTGCGTTCCAATCTTCAGGTACTGATTTTATTGCGAATTTAACCACCGTTTTTGCATTCCCCAGATTCGTCACCTTAATTGGGAAAACAGCGGTGTCCAATGGCCCAATTTGCATTGTATTTGTTTCTGGATATTCAGCCTTAATTAATGGTTTATAGTCTGGAAGAAACGTGAGGGTAAATTCTTGCGTGAATCCTTTAATGAATCCTGCTTTGTTTGCAGTCGCTTCTAATTTTATAAAACCTTGAGCATACGCTGGGGCGTCATCTGATACTTGCATGGATATTTTTGTAAATAATTTAGATTCTCCATCTGGAACAACCTGTGTCTGTAATGATCCCTGTGAAAGAGTTGCTGTGACCCATGATGGGGTTTCGATGATTCTCACGTTGATGGTGACAGGTGCTCCGCTATAGAATAAAAGCATTCCTCTCCCAAGCGCACCTCTTGTGACCCAATGGGTAATCTCTAAATCTAAGTTACGTAAATCTCCTCGAGGGACTATGGGGATGTTTGTCTGATTACCACTCCAATTGACTGTTAATGCACTTTGAAGATTAATAAAAAGTCCTGCGGATGCGGTGGGCAATACAGCAAATAGTACGCTGATGAGGACTATTCCGGTAAGGATGCTTGCTTTTACCGCTTTGAAGTTTTTTGTCATTGTTCCACCTTTTTTTTCCTGATATTACACATATCACTTTCTTTTCTGAGTATTTAAAGATTGTTGTACACTTCTTACTCGAGGAGGATCATGATATGTGTATGTTAATATATAACTTACATGATATAAAAATATTTGCATGGAAATACTCCCTTATAAATAAAAAAGAAAATAAGGAGGATTTCTCAGAGATATTTTCTCGAGAAACTACGGATTAGCCGTGCGTTACTCGATCTGGTCGATCTTCTGTTCGCCTTCTTGTGTTTTTTTTGTTTTCTCTGGCTTGTCCTTCTTCATGGCGACCTTGCCAGGGAAATTTGAGAGAATAATGATATCGCCAACGGCATTGACCCATCGATAGGGAACAGCGACATCAACGCTACCTTCAACCAATGCAGGATTTGTGTTTGTGACAAGTAGACTGCCTACTCTCTTTTCCTCCAACTCTAAAAACACGTTTTTAACATGACCGACGTAGACTCCATCACGGGTATAGACCGGCAGTTTCAGAAAAGTGGTTACCTCTTCCGGCTTCCAAGCGTCCTTTTGCATCATGTAATCAAAATACATTTACCTATATTAAAATGTGATGGTTTTTCTCTTCTCCTGTTCGGATGAGATTACAATTTTTTTATTCTGAAAAGTTTGAGCATGAGAAGGAACAGACAGAGGTATCCAACTAAGATGAGAAATGCGGAGATCACCCACTCATTGACAAAGATGAGGAGTACCGCAATTGTACATAACAAGAAAATGGTGCTAACGACAATCCGAAGTTTCATTAATGCGGTGTAATGCGAAAATACTGGAATCTGAAGAAGACTCCGTTGTGTATTTACTGGTGGAACGTCAGGTTCTTTTTTTGTTTTCTTTCCAACCGGTTTGGTTTCCTGTTCATCTTCGTTGTTCCTCTTGAGAAACTTCAGTTTCATTTTCGTCACACCGTATTACTATCTCTTTCCCTTTATTAAAATGTTGTTATCTCTCCATTTTTCCGCTTTGAGTTCAGAAACACTAGATACATCGATAAAATTCATATTAGTTATTGATGAAAGATATGGTGAATTGTTGTTTAAAACCATGGATCAAGGTAATGAGGTGGAATGGTCCTTTTTTATCATTTATCTTTACACTCATTTTTATCCATCCTTATGAAAAATTCCCTGGTGCGTCATCGGTAAGATAGATTACGAGGGACGAATTATGAACTGTCTCTACACCGGATTTAATTATTCCTGTTAAATTATCCTGAAGAACCCAAACGACGCACCACTCTGGTTTACAAGGTTATTGGTATATTTTTTTAAAAAAGATATAGTATATGATTGTCCATTCGTTCAAGAAGTTTACTCTTTGAAAAAAAGCTGCCAAGTATATCTTTTTTTAACATTGTATTTAACATCGTATCTTTTTTTAACTACAAGCTCTTATCCCCTATAATGACTTCTCTTGATACTCGCAAGAAACAAAAAATATTCAAAGAATTGACTACCCTACAGCAGCGTGATTTTACTTTTTCCAGCGGTCGTATCCTTGGTTCTATGTGCACGGTTCCCCATCCTATCGCTCGAGAGATATACCAGCAATTCCTTGAGACCAACCTAGGGGACCCTGAGCTTTGCCCTGGGACAAAAGAAATCGAAAAACGATACATCGCTTTCATCTCCAAGTTGCTCCATGCACCAGCCTCATCAGCAGGGCAGATAGTGAGTGGAGGCACTGAAGGGAACATAACCGCGATGTGGATCGCAAAACAACTCAGCGGAAAAAAAGAAATCCTTCTCCCAACCAGTGCTCATTTCTCGTTCCAGAAGATAGCATCGTTAATGGACATGAGACTCACTGAGGTCCCTGTCACAAAAGAATATGTCATGGATATCAATGCTTTGAAAAAAAAGATACGGAAAACCCCAGCAGCAGTTGTTGGTCTTGCAGGATCAACCGAGCTAGGAACAATTGATCCTCTCCCTGAGATTAGTGATCTTTGTTCGGAGGAACATGTTTTCTTCCATGTGGATGCGGCGTTCGGTGGTTTTGTCATCCCTTTCCTTAAAACCCTTCATTATAAGGTTCCAGCGTTTGATTTTTCTCTAAAAGGAGTCAGTTCTGTATCGATAGACTCTCATAAGATGGGGTACGCTGCGATTCCCCTTGGAACAATTGTGATTCGCAGGAAACAATGGCTCAGTACCATCAGTGTGGATTCTCCCTATATCAGCAGCGAAAAACAAACGGGGATTCTTGGGACTCGTTCTGGTGCACCGGTTGCTGCCGCCTACGCCATTGCGCAGTACCTTGGCTTTGCTGGCTATACACAGATGGTTCGTTCCTGCATGGATGTTACACGGTATGCCCAGAAACGGATCGAAGAGATTGGTCTAAACCTTGTAGTTTCCCCAACCATGAATGTGCTTGGGGTCAAACTCAAACGACCAGGGGTCATCGTCAAAAAACTCTCTGAACGAGGCTGGCGGGTCAATAAGGTGGAGCGATTGTCGTGTATCCGTATTGTTATGATGCCGCAAATCACAAAACAGATTATTGATGAGTTCATTCCAGTGTTGAAAAAAACTTGTGACGAGGTTGGTGAACTATGAGTCTGAAGCATTTAGAAAAATCATTGTATGAAGCCCCCATCGTGAAAAAAGGTGAATATGATTATGTTATTCATCCTATCACTGATGGAGTCCCGTTTATCACCCCTGAGTTGCTTCGAGAGGTGACGGATGCGATGAAAAAACATATCAAGAAATGCGGGAAGTTTGATCGTATCGTCACTATGGAAGCGATGGGTATTCCTCTTGCCTCTGCCTTATCCCTTGATTTGGGGATCCCTTTTACAATCATCCGGAAACGACAATACGGATTGCCTGGTGAGGTGTCTGTAGAACAGGTGACTGGGTATTCTAAATCAAAGATGTATGTCAACGGATTGAAAAAAGGAGACACCGTTATTTTAGTAGATGATGTGCTCAGCACCGGTGGGACCTTAAAAGCAGTCCTGTATGTTCTTAAAGAGATCGGAGTCAATGTCAAAGGTGTGTTCATCGCAGTCTACAAAGGAACCTGCAAAGAACAAATAATGAAAGAATATACTATTCCAATAACGACGATAGTGGATATCGATGTGGTTGAAGGAAAAGTACAAATAAAATAATTTTTTCAATCTGTTCTGATGTTAGTTAAGAGCTACCGAATGATTAGATTATCTTACTGTTATTTATCTTTCCGTTAATGAATTCTTGTAACCATATCCAAAGTTTATCCAAGGTTCTTCTTATGAAATTAGATAAAGGATTGTTCCCTCCTATGGTTGCAACCAAGTAATACAAAAATAAAATTCGGTAAACCGACGCATTATGACTCAAGTTAAGGATCCCTGAATTGTTCACGAAAGCATCGACTGTTGATTGTATTAACAGCATCTGTGAGGGAAGATAGTTTCTGTCATTTCGTTCGCACATTTTTCGAGCAATAAAATCTTGGATAACCCCTGCTTCGCAAACCAATGTTCCCATACATAACAAAGAACAGACGATTACAAATAGCATGCTTTTCTTCATGTTCAGTACCTCCAGATAACAGCACCTAATGTATCCCAGAAATCTGTAATGAATCTATCCATAAAACTCATAGGAAACGTAAAGAGTAATATGGCGATAAGAACCAATGCAATAATAGGTAAGACGATCATCCCAATCAGAACACCAAGAATACCAAATTGATATATCAGGGTTCTGAAATTCAAAAGTTGATAATCAGAAAAATAAACAAATAACTCTTGAAGAATTACGACCGAGGCGGCAAAGGAACAAAAAACCATGAGTGCGGGTATTACAATGATAGACGTCAATGCTATCGTCATAAGAATTGTCACCTGATTATGACCGAATAATAGAGCCAGTAACATGTATGTATATTCAATGAGATACACCAAAGACACCCAGATCATAGTAGGTGAATGAGTGCCATTATACCGATATACCATCGCTTCGACAGTTTCATGAAGTGATTGTAACGTAGAATTCGAAAAATATTTTTCAAGATTTGATTTTGCTCTTAGAAATACTTTCGATTGCACAACCTTTACAATAGTATCCAATGTTCTGTCCCTTTGTTGAATAATTTGTTGAATTGGTTTAGCGTTTGAATAGGACACAAGTGTCGTTGCAGAGAGAAAAACAACCAGTACCATCATCAGCCTTATTTTAGATCCTTTTCTTTTTTTCAACCTTTTTTCCTCCCTTGGAACATATTGTATGATGGATGATGAAAAAAAACACGAGACTTAATGTGATGTAGAGGAGTTTTTCTTGCAAAAGAGTCTGGATGTGAATTATTGGTTTTACGGTCACCGTTAAGGCGAAAACTACCAAAAAAGCATTGGTGCCGAAAATCCTAATTCCTGTGGTAAAAGAGCTCGTGTTCTTTTTCATCATTCTACTCCCAGACTTAGTAGATTTTCCAGGGGTGTAATTTTATTTTCATCTATAAATATTTTATAGTGCAATCATCCAATCTTCATGTGTTTTTTATGTACTAATCCTTTTTTTTCATACAATAAACTATTTCAGCCCCTGCACTATTGCACAGTTGAGAACCATGACTGAGAAAATCCCACAACACATGCATTGTCAAATCTGTGGAAAAGCCATCCAAGCATCAGACTCAGAAACCCTCTGCTCTGAGGAATGTAAACAACGATACCAGAGTATGACGAAAAAACGCAAACTTTGGGTCTACATCATGTATGCCCTCATCTTTGTCATGATCGCCGTTTTATTCTTTTCCTCATATATTGGATATTAACCAAGAAGAATGATGAAAGAAAAATAAGGAGAAGACTATTCGGTTATTCTGCGAGTTCTTCCTGAAGATCGATGACCATTTCTGTGAGGACATCTTCGAATATCTGATGACGGTATTCTTTGACAGAGCCGTTGGCAAGGTGCGCTCGTGCAACAAAATCTCGGCCGTCTTTCAGGATTTCAATGTGGCAGACTGTTTCCATGCTTGTCCCGTCCTGTTTCACTCCCGTATTCATCAATGATATTTATAATTTTTGTGCGATTGACCAACGATAAGTAAAACATCGCACTACATATCATCGGTTCCCATATTTGGCTCACCCGAAGTAATGGTTCTCAGGTGGACGTGTTTGTTTGTTCTGTGTGTTTTCCAATCATAAGCTCTTGAGGTTTAAATATAAAACATATTTATAGAAGAACATTGATGTAAAATATGAATGCAGGGGGAAATCAAATGAAAAATAGGTTTGGTAAACGTAATCGACTAGAGGCGGCACTCATCGTGACTATTTTGATAATACCTATGGCGACGACTGCGTTTGCCTCTTCCCCGCAGATGTTACCATTTAATTCACCAACAAAATCAGTTGCTTATTTCGGTGATGAAATTGAATTAAAATATTATGATGAAGAAAATCTTGATCAATTAATTGGTATTTCAGGAGATGAGCCACCCTATACCTGGAAATCCGCTATTCGATTAACTCATGATGAAATGGAACCATATGCTGATTGGACAATGACAAAAGTCAATGTCGCTTTCTGTGCTGACAATGGACAATCAGAGATTGACGTTCAGATTTTCATTTACGATAAGGGGACATCAACACTCCCTGGTCCCATCATTGTTGAGGACACCACCGCTTGTTTGAATACAACGGGTATCACTGCTATCCCATTGGTCACCCCGGTCGATCTTGCGGGTCATGATGAACTCTGGGTTGCTGTTCAATGGACTCAAACTGCTCCTGGGCCTGGAGTGTATTACGCATGGTTAGACACGTTATCTGGTCCGCATGTTCCCAATAAAAGTGATTTTATCTTTTATAATAACGCTTGGAATCAGTTGCATATTTTGGTTCCATCCGCTGATGGCCGCTGGGGGTTAGGGGCGATCATCGAAGGCAGTCTCCCCGAACCACCAAATACACCAGTTGTATCAGGGCCAACCAATGGCGAGGTCGGTAGTCACTACTCCTTTACTCTTAATTCAACCGATCCGGAGGATGATGATATCTATTATCTTGTCGATTGGGGTGATGGTACTTCTGAAGACTGGATGGGACCTTATGACTCAGGTGAGACTGTCACTGTATCTCATTCGTGGAGCGAAAGAGGAACATATGTATTACAGGCGAAAGCAAAAGACGACCATGGTATGGAAAGTACTTGGTCCGATCCGTTTTATATAACGATCAGAGGACCGATTCTGATGCTTGGTAATATCACTGGAGGGATTGGTCAGATCTCTGTCGATATTGATAACATCGGTGATGCGACTGCAATGAACGTCATTTGGACCATTCAAATCACCGGTGGTTTACTCCATCGAACAATCGTGGATATGTCTGAGACAATCTCGGAGATGGCACCTGCCACTTCGATAAAGGCAAAAGTACGACCGATTGGTTTTGGGTGGATTACGATTACCGTGACAGTTCATGCTCAATATACTCAGGGGATTCAGAAAACAGATGAAGGTATTCTTCTGTTTTTCATCACTTCCTTCCCTCCTTAAATGAAGAAAGTTAGGTCTTTTTTTTTTTGGCCCTGAAATATACATATGGTTAGTTTTTCCGGTCTATAAGGAAGCTTTTTTTGGATTGAATTAAATATATTTTGTGCGCAAGGTATATGTGCCTTAGCATCATATCAAGATTGGGACGAGGGAGTATGAAAACAATAAGGAATGCGGTCGTCGCAGGCCAGTTTTACCCCGGGTCAGAAAAACATCTCCGGCAACAGATTGAGGAATGTTTTCTTAGCACAAGAGGCTATGGGAGACTTCCGCAAGTTAATAACAAACAAGGAACCCTGAAAGGCTTAATCGTCCCCCATGCAGGATTCATCTATTCCGGGGCGATCGCCTCACATGCCTACGGCAGGCTTGCAGAGGAGGGATTCGCGGACACATTCATCATCCTTGGGCCGAACCATACTGGTATGGGATCTGGTGTTTCCGTGATGACCACGGGAGCCTGGAAGACGCCCCTGGGGGTTGTTCGAATCGACGAAGAACTCGCCGGGTCCATTGCAACCGGTATCATAGATTCTGATGTCTCTGCTCATACCTACGAGCATAGCATTGAAGTACAACTCCCGTTCCTCCAATACCTCTCTTCAGAGAGACCCTTTGAGTTTGTCCCCATTTGTATGATGATGCAGGATTACGACACCGTCCTTGATGTCGGTGGCATCATTGCTGACGCAATACATCGTTCAAAAAAACAGATCATTATCATCGCCAGTAGTGATTTTTCCCATGCTGGGTTCAATTACCAAAGTACACCACCTCAAGGGATACGAGTTGATGAATATGCGACCCAACAAGATAACCTTGCCATACAACAGATCCTAACCATGAACCCACAACAATTAATCGATACCGTTGAACAGCATAATATCACGATGTGTGGATCAGGGCCGGTCGCATCCCTGCTTCTTGCTGCAAAAAAACTCAAAGCAACCAAAGCGGAACTCTTAAAATACGGGACGTCCTATGAGGTACACCCGGATTCCTCCTGTGTCGGTTACGGAGCGATCGCGGTATCCTAGGTGACCAATCATGAAGAGACAACCTGTACGAGACATCCAGCTTCAAAAAAATTTGACTACCAACCAGTTGATAAAAGAGCTATATGATGCGGGAGGTTTTTCAGCAAAGAAACTCGCGGAGGGCGTCGATATCCTCACCCGGATGATCCAGGAAAAGGATTGTGTGACGTTCCTGTCCTTTCCCGCGTGTATCATCTCCACCGGGACTCGAGGTGTCATCAAGGAACTCGTGAAACGAAAACTCGTCGATGTCATCATCACCACCACGGGTACCCTTGATCATGATCTCGCACGTGTCTGGAAGGACTATTACCATGGCTCCTTCATGGCCGATGATGCCCAGCTACATCAGCAGGGGATCAACCGCCTGGGGAACATCTTCATTCCCCTGGAATGCTACGGGACCATCCTTGAGAAGAAGATCCAACCCATCCTTGCTGAGCTGTATTTGAAACAACAGAAATGGTCCACGAAGGATCTCATCTGGGAGTTTGGGAAACGTCTTGAAAAAGAAAAGAACGGTAAGGACTCAATTCTTTACTGGGCATGGAAAAACAAGATACCCATGCATGTCCCTGGCATCACCGATGGAGCGTTCGGCGCCCAGCTCTGGATGTATTACCAGGAGCATCGGAACTTCACCATAGATCTCTTCAAAGATGAGCAAGACCTCTCCGACATCGTGTTTGATGCAAAAAAAACTGGGGCTCTCGTCATCGGTGGAGGCATCTCAAAACATCATGTGATTTGGTGGAACCAGTTCTGCAACGGGCTTTCCCATGTGGTGTATCTGACAACCGCTGTCGAGTACGATGGCAGTCTGTCTGGTGCACAGACTCGTGAAGCGATCTCTTGGGGAAAAATCGCGGAGAAAGCAGATAATGTGACCATCGAAGGAGACGCAACTGTGCTGCTCCCATTGATGATCAGCGCGTTACTTGAACGAATAAAGGGATACGACTAGCTAGGGGGTCATCCCTGGTCGTTTCTTCTCAAAAACCCGGTTCAGGATTTCTTTTTCATCCGTATCACGGATAAGCTCTTCTGGTTCTCTCTCCTGCATCGATGGTTTTTGCAATGAGTCCTGATGCTGATGCTTTCCTTTATGGAACGCACCATAAGCTTCGTTGATGAACTCGAGTTCTTCACGGGTCGGACACCAGGAAATCATGTTCTTATTGGTAAAAAAATTCGGTGAGTTCCGGTCAAACTGGATAGCGATCATTAACTCCCCGGTGGTAACATCTTTTTCAAGCTGGAGAGAAACATAGATATTTTCTTGTTTTTTCATACAAGTTCCCATCCTTGTTGTACTGTCGATAACACATAGAAGGTTTTATATTTTTTCTTTTTTGTTAGATACAAAATGTTTTTTTTCTAATAAAAAAAATATGAAAAAGAAGAATCACATCTGTTTAGTGCTTTATTGTGACTTCTTTAATAAACTCATAATTTTTTAAGGAAGATTTTAGGTACTGCATGATGAGTTGTTTTTGATCCGCGCTTAAGGTCATATGGACACCATCAGATGTTAAAATAATCAAGGATTTCGAAAAACTCTTTTTTTAGTATATATCCTTGGTCTGTTTTTTTTATCAAATCATGTTTCAGGCAGAATTCAATTACCTCATCCTGTTCTTCACGTTCATACATCTCTTGTTCACCTCACTTGGAATGGAGAGGATTCCATCTCTCTATAGTTTCTGTTGCCTCTGAAGATATTTAAACATAATCTGGTAGAATACCGGAATGATAATCAGCAGCAGGGATGTTCTCCTGGAGGATTTCTCGGGGAATACCATTAAGATTATATGAAAATAGGAGTTCTCTTTTTTTTGTCATGCTAAAGAACATCCGAGATGCCACCAGGTTTTTTCCTATCGGCATCCTGTTGACCAATGTGGTATGTGTTTTGTTTGTCCTGACGGTTCTTTCTGGTGGTTTTGGATCTGTTATGATCTTTAGTCAGCAGCTACTCGCGGTTTTCCTGATGCTAGGGGTTTCATTGTGTAATGTACCCCTTCTTTTGATGCTGCGTCATCTTTCCAAACCATCGTTAGGCGCCCGCGTGATCCTTGTTGGGGTCTTCTTTTGGTTTTTTGGATTTCTGATCCTTATAGTATCAAAGACAAACCTTCTCTGGATCAGTAGTATTTCGATGATCCTCTCTGGGATTTTCCTCTGCCTTCAGGGGTTGGGTCGTCAGCGAAGCGACCTGCGTTTCCTCACCATTTCATCATTTTTATATGCTCTGGTGTTTCTTCTTCTACAAACCATCCCCTCCCTCTGGTCTGTGTATCAGCAAGGCTCCTTCATGGTGAGCCATGCAGTTGGTTATCTCATCGGTTCTCCTCTCGCTTTAGGACCAACCACGAGTGGGGCAGGGATTTTCCTTTTAACTTGTGTGGTTCTCCTGGGTTGTTTCTTTGTCATAGGCAGGAAAACACGAAGGGATGTGCTCTGGTTTTGTTTCTGGATTGGCTTTTTATGTATTCTTTGGTTTGGGTATCTTCTCCTCCTGGGTCTACTGTCATATCCAGCATCTGATGCGTTGAACCTTCATCCGGTGTTGTTTCTTTTGTGTCTGATCCCTCTCTTTGTTTCCCTGCTATCCTCTCAAGACAGAATCATGATCTCAGGATCATCATTCATTCAAAAACACTCTCTTAGACCTCATCTCATGAATGGTGCGGTCTGGGCAGCTGTGTTTCTGTTCCTCTCCACCTTTCTGTTCACCTTGGTTCTTCCATCAGGATCCCTTCCAGTTGAACCGCAAAAAATCGTTTTCTATGGAGATCATATGGTGGGGACCTGGGATGTACCCGAATATGGGAAATACGGGAAGGATGCTGTCGGGATGTTCGGTCTTTGGCCGGTGACCCTCACCACCCTGGGGTATTCCACGGAGATTGTTGTAAAGGACCGCGGAAAATTTCTTAATACCACACAACCTTTGCTGCAGAACATCACCCGGTATCTGAACCTAACGGATTATACAGCCATCCAGGAGTCGTCCCAAGTCACCACTTCGCTGCTTCAGGGCGCCTACGTTTTTGTCGTCTCCAACCTGAATGTCTCCTTTACCGAACAGGAACAATCCATCATCTGGGACTATGTGAGAGGCGGAGGCTCCTTGCTGGTCATCGGGGATCACACGAATGTTGGAGGCATGCAGGAGCCATTAAATGAGCTGCTTACCCCGGTAGGGATCCGATATCGGTTCGACGCTGCACTCCCCCTGGATGAGAAATTCAAATGGCTCTCCTGCACACAGCTGCTACATCATCCCATCACAATGTCTCTTCTAAATCTTGATGAACTGCAATATGGGGTCGGCGCCTCCCTTGATCTGTCATCCTCTGCCTTCCCCATCATCATCGGATCATCGGTCCTCTCAGATGAAGGGAACCGGTCCAATGCTGATATCGCCTACCTTGGTGATTATGAATATAACAAGGGAGAACAACTAGGAGATGTGGTCCTAGTCGCTGGGGCGTTCTACGGTGATGGGAGGGTCCTGGTGTTTGGGGACACCTCTTCGTTCCAGAACCCTGCATTACCCTCATCCTATCGATTTGTTCAGACGTGTTTTTCCTGGCTCGCTCGTGAACAGACCGGGGTGTTCTTTTTGATTCAAACCGGTGCCTCCTTAGGGTTTCTCCTCAGTGCAATCCTCGTGTTCGTCTTCTTCAGGAAAAACTCGACATCATTCATCTGGTTCCCCGCTGTTCTGTGTATCTCCTTGATCCTCACGGTCATCCTCAATCCCCCCCTGGTCGCTCTCCCAAGGAATGATATGGGTTCTGTTGTGTACATCGATGCATCACATACCGAACGATTCTCTCTTGAATCATTCACGGATGACTCCCTTAATGGCTTCCTGTTGAACCTGCAACGCAATAACCTTCACCCCCGCATCCTCAGAGAATTCAACATAGAAACCATCCAAGGAAGCAGCATGATTGTTTTTAACGCGCCAACCACCACGTTTACCTCTGATGAAATCAGGTTCCTCCAAACCTATATGACTCAAGGGGGTGTCGTCCTGCTTGCCACAGGATTTGAGGATAAAACAGCCTCCCTTCCTCTTCTTTCATCCTTCGGGTTGGATGTCGAACCAACCCCGCTTGGTCCAGTCCCGTACGTTGAAGAGAACCTTTCCCTATATCAAAATGAACCACGGTTCGTGGACAGCTGGCCAATCACGTTCAATGGGAACCAAACCACCTCCTATTATAACTTCACCTGGGATGATCTGACGTTCCACCTCGTCGTGTTCCAACCATACGGCGCAGGGGGGCTCCTACTTATCGGAGACAGCCAGTTCCTCCTCAACAAGAACCTGGAGTCCATCTACGATTACTGGCCGGGTAACATCCTGTTCATAAAATACCTCCTCGATGAATTACCATTACAGGAGAACTACTCATGAGACGGATCCTCTGGCTTGGAGCATTCCTTCTCTCCTCGAGTTGGCTGTTCCTCATCCCCCAGTTCATCACCCCGAATCTCCCCGCTGGGCTGCTCTGCGTCCTCTTTGGGGTCCTCTGCTTCATCATAGGAATCTCATCAGTTGTGACACCACAACCAAACCTTCGATACCTTGTTCTCCTTTTCCCGCTCACTATAGCAGCACTCCTAGTGCCCTTCCCCCACAATCTCGGAGTAATACTCCTTGGCCTTGGGCTTCTTTTTGTCTTGCTTTGTTACCGCTTCGAACGACTCCAAGCAATCCCCCTAGGTATTTCCCTTGCGGGGGTCCTACTCCTCCTGCAGACCCTGATCTTTCCTTTGTACGTCTCCCTTGCTTCCCATGGACATCGAGTAGACGTCCTTGCCTCAGTGATCTCCCCGATCGCGAATTTCCTTGGATTCCATACCTCGGCAACCAACGGGTTCCTCTTTGTTCAAACCCTCCAGACCACCCCCTTCACCATCACCTGGGAGAGCCTTGGATGCCCCCTAGCCCTTAACCTCTTTCTTGCTGGGTTTTTCCTTCTCCTCCTCTTCTCCAAGACCAAACAACAGATGCTGAAAAACACCATCATTTTTCTCATTGCAGGGACATCATACCTCCTCCTACGCTTCATCGCAATCCTCTCATTGTATCTTACGACTACAGAGCTGTCCGTGTTCTGGGACCCCTTGCTCACCACCCTTAGTTTCCTCCCCTTCAGCCTCCTTCTCATGAAACTAATCCCCCTGCAGAAACACGAAACAGTCACCATACAAGCCCCATCGATAAAAATGACAAAAAAACACCTCGCAACCATGGTTCTTTTGATTCTTCTTGTCTCTTCATTGACTGCCGCATTCCTCTATCATGACCCTGGGGTGAAAAAAACAGGTCGCGTCCTCATCGATGAATACCACAGCCAATGGGAAGACACCCTCCGACCTCTGGATACCGAATGGTACGGACTGCTCTCCACCTACAATTATTATTCCTGGGGGCGCTGGATATCCTATCATTATCCTGTGGAGACGAACACCAATGAGACCTTCACCACCTCACTCCTCAGTCACTATGATATCCTCATCCTGAAATGCCCCACCGAAAGCTACACCACCCAAGAAATCCAAGCGATCAAAGACTTTGTTACCCATGGCGGAGGACTCTACCTCATCGGGGATCATACCAACGTTTTCGGGATGAACACCTTCCTAAACCAAGTCTCTGAGGAGTTCGGGATCCGGTTCAAAACCGATGCCTCCTACGAGCTAGGCACAGGGGACCTCTCAGTCTACACCCCAGACCGATCCTATGCTCACCCCGTACTTCGTCAGGTCCCCCAGTTCGAATTCATGACCTCCTGCACCCTGGAGCCCACCTCTCTCTCCGCGTCCCTCCAAATGGAAAACATCATCATCGGCAACCGACTCATCAGCGAACCAGGCACCTATTCAACAGAGAATTTCTTCAGAGAATCCATCGCCTCCCCAGACTCCGAATACGGATACCTGCTCCAAGCTGCAGCGATCACGTACGGCGCAGGCCGTGTCGTAGCCTTCACCGACAGCACCGTATTTTCCAGCTTCTGTCTCTACACAGATGGATATCCTGCGTTCACCCTTGGCGCGTTGGAGTACCTGAATCGATCAAACTCACCAGCACCCCTATCAACCATCCTTTTCGTCCTCGCCGTCGTCCTGTTCCTCCTCATCGCTTATCTCGTAAAAAATATCAACAAAACATTTCTCCTCTGGATGATCCTGTTTTCCGGACTACTTGCGTTCTGCCTCACTGCCCCCCTCTGCTCATATCTCACAGACCTCTCCTATCAACCCACAGAAGCCGCTCTCGATTATCCCACGGTGGTCTTCGAACAGCAACATTCGACGGTCAACATCTCAGTTAAACCCACCGCATCACTAGGGGTTACCTCCACGAACTACGGGACGTTCTACATCTGGACCCAACGAGTCGGACTGGTCCCATCACTTGCGCCAACCCTCCATGATGCGACCACAAACGGTGATGTTATAATCCTGATTAACCCAACACGAGCTTTCACAGAAACAGATGTGAAGCTCATCACCACCTACCTCGAACACGGCGGACGACTGCTCCTCATGGACAGCATCACAAATCCTGAATCCACTGCCAATGAACTACTTGGGAATTTTGGACTCTGGATCACCACCGAATCAACAAATAAACCACTTTACACCAATGAAACCGAGAACGGAAGTCTGACGCTCCAAGGTAATATCACCACCCCGTCGCTCACCATCACCGGCGGAACTCCCCTCCTCATCAGCAATGACAACAACACCTATGCAAGCATGGTTGAAATTACAAACCCAGACAACACCAAAGCACCAGGATACTTCGTTGTCATTGTCGACTCTGCATCGTTTTCTGATGCTCAGATGGGTGGCACCTTCACGGAACCAACAGATCAGCAACGCCAGATCTACAATACCGAGTTTTTCCTTCTCAGAACGCTCTTGTCTTCATAAAAAAACCCTTTTTTTTCTTTTGATTCGTCCTTATTATCCAGGATAAGCATTAAATACAGGAACAACGATAAGTTTCTCGGGGAAAGAAATATGGAGAAAAAAACTCTCATCTTAACCGTATCGGCAGCTGCCCTCATCGTGTTTGCTTCGTTTAGCTCTGTGGTTGGCTTGACAAACGAACAATCATCAGAACAAACCAAATCACCATTGTTTGCGATTCGTACGCAACGGTCGATTCAAACAACACATGAACAAACTATACAATCACAATACCTGGGGAAAGGGATAACCTCTCAGTTGTTCCGCTCACGACAACCATCGCTCGATAGCGCCTTGGATCGAGTAGTGAAACTGCTAAATACGAATCCTGATTTTTTTGCAAAAATCCTAAAAACCATCACTTCAAATCCACAGGTACAATCTCTTTTGAAGAAACAAGGGATGACGATGGATGAATTTAGGACCTATCTGAATCAACTTAAAAATGATCCATCCCTCTTCATTGAGCAGATCCGCCGTGCGGAACCAAAGTTCTCAGAACAACAGTTACAATCACCGGCTCCACTGAGTTTGAACACCACAAATCCCTTCGCGTGTGTCATCACTGCGATTGTCATGATCCCTGTTGTGCTGGTAATCGGTCTGATTGTCGTGTTATTCACCTTACGTATCCTGCAATGTCTGAACTTTAATGAGGTCATGAATAACCTTATGGAACAGATCTTACAGGGTCTTACTCCTGGAGAGTACCTTCTCTAATCATTTTTCTCTTTCTTTTTATTTTTCCTGCGATATATTTATATAGATTTCCAGAGAATGTGTACTAGTACGAATATGATTTCTCATTTGAAAACCATCCTTCATTGTCTAGGGGTATTGCTCCTTTTAGTAATCGGGAGTGTGCCTCTTGAAGCCCAACCAGAAAAAACGGAATATGCCTCTTCTTCTCCTTCTTATGATATGGTCATCCGAGAGGGGCTCTCTGCGATAGAACAGCAACAGAAAAGAGAAGCTGATGACTCCCAGCAGCTCTCATCGCTGGTAACCTGGTATACCACACATCCACTCATCGAGTATGCAAGCTGCATTGAACGATCTATCACGGTGCGATTCATCGATGGTTCCTATGTAGTTCTCTTCGATCCCTTGTCTGGCACATCAGAATCCGTTATTGGTACGCAGTGGCCTTCGATTCATCAAAGATATCTGGGTCCTACAAACAAAACCGCTGTTATCCTTAACCCTGCTGAATCCATGTATGGTCATCATCAATGCCAGCGGATTATCACCACCTTGTTACAGAAGGATTATTCGATTGAATATCTCGCAAACCAGGCAGTGGATGTATCGTATATCAGAAACAATCTGTCCGCATCAATCATCTACATGAACACCCATGCGGGGTACTTTGATATCGATGGGGATCTTTTAGCAGATGCTGTGGTCATCGCAACGGGTGAGCCTTGGACGAACGAAACAGAAATTAAATACGCTGAGGAGATTCAGAACCATCTGATTGTCAAAGGTATGGTTGGTGACCAGGGGTTTGTGACATTCACCCCAGCATTTATTGAACAATATTATTCAACAAACCCGTTCCCAGGTTCTCTGGTGTTCATGGCAACGTGTTATGCTTTGGCGGACAGTTCTATGGCACAAGCGTTCCTTAATACCGGTGCATCGGTTTACCTAGGCTGGTCTCAGAACACGGTGTTCTGGACCAATAGCAGGACCTCCGTGCAGGTGTTTCATCTTCTGGCTCTGGGTGTTCCTGTTCAGTTGATCTGTCGGATGATTCGCTCGGGAGGATTCTATAACTGGTTGTTCCATTCAAAACTCATGTATATCGGGGATGGTACCTACACTATCCCGTAAGAATTTTTTTTTTTTTTTTTTTTTTTTTACCGTACCCAAAACATCGATCGCATAAGCATCTGAGCCTGCAATGGGAGATCTACTGGTTTTTTGCCTTCGATCATATCAAGGGTCGCCTGGGTGTAGGTATCAACGATCTGTTGGAAGAACCAGCGGCCATAATCACTATCAGCCCGTGCTGGGCTTCCGACATACCCCTCGGTTATTCCGATTTCTTTGAAGGTTTTACCTAAGACTCGGGGTGAATACAGATCCCGGTAGATGCTCTGGAGGTCTTTATAGGACGGGTCCACAAGGTAGGGATATTGATAGTTCATCAGGGAGGTTTCGCGGAAACAGGCATGGACTTCTTTTTTGGTATCAAAACCGACCTGTGGCTCTCGTTTCTCCACTTCTTTGTTGTAGAAATACGGTCCCCAGGGTTCGATGATTTTTATTGGTTTGTTCTTCATTGCTTTACTCATCGCACTGTAGATGGCTTTGAGATGTCCAAGGTCCATGTGAAACGTACATATCACATAATATTTGAAACCGAATTTCGAAAGAGAACTGCAGATGTCAGTGATGATCATCTTGAGTGCTTTTACTTGAACCGAGACTGTACCGGGGAAATCAGAGGCCATTTTTGTATATCCCAGGGGGATCGCTGGATAGAGGACACATGTCAGCTCAGGTTTCTTCTTCTTGATTGTCCGGATTGTTTCCTTTGCGGTGTCACGTGCGGTCAAGAGATCAGTGCCGACGGGAAGATGAGGTCCATGTTCTTCTAAGGGACTTATCGGGATGAAGATGATGGTTTTCTCCCGGTCGAGTGCATCAAACTGCTTCCAGGAAAGCTCCTCGAGCTGTATGATTTTAAACTCGGTTTTGTTGTTGTTCTTCGCTGATTTTATGTTATCACCTCACATCCATCTTCTCGTACGATGACGGTGTGTTCTTTCTGAGTGACCATCCCACCTTTTGCTTCAACAAGTTGCGGGTATTGTTTCACCACACCAAGGATCATGAGTTTTTTCATTGTCAGGTCGTCTTTTGGGAACAAGGTATGGTACCATCGTTGTGCAAACGGTAATGATCCAAAATTGTTCCGTATCTTCTCACAGACGAGTTTTGTCTTGTTATCTCGGATGAATTTTGCTTTCAAGGTATCTTTACAGAGGTAAATATTGCTGCCTTGGCTGGAGGTCACATGTCCTGCCCCGTTTGTGGCAAATGGTTCTATGGCGATTACATCACCATCATGTAACGTACTTTTCCCACCAAGTGCACCGACATTAGGGATGGAGACTCCTGAATGAAGCTCATAGCGTTTTAACCCATGACCCATGAGGTTCTCAATGGGTTTGAAGCCATAGGAGGTTATCGTGGACTCGATAGTCTTTCCCGCCTCAGAAAGAGGCAGCTGGGTGGTGAAGACATTGATTACTTTTGTTAAGGCTTCTTCTGATGCACGGATGAGGTCTGCATACTGGTGTGTCCCCAGTTCAATGGTCACCGCGGTATCAGCGATATACCCATCCATATGGGCTCCGACATCGAGTTTCACCACATCCCCCTTTTGGAACATCCGGGGGTCATCATGGGTAGGACTATAATGGGCAGCTAAGGAGTTGAGAGCAATGTTGACGGGGAATGCCAATCCAGCATCATTTTTGAGGATACGATCTTCAACACATGATGCCACCTCGAGTAATCGTACCCCTGGTTTAAGGAGGGAGACCCCATAGTCACGGGCTTCTGCGGCGATCCTCCCTGCTTGTTTGTATTTTTCGTAAGTTGCATTATCCATGTGCTATCACATCCAGAAGCTGTTTCCTACTAATAGAACCTTCGCGGAGCACCCGGGGTGACTTCCCTGAGAGGTCAATGATTGTTGATGCGATTTCTTGTCTTCGTCCATCGTGGATGCAGACGGGGAATGATGTTTTCAGCTGCTGAAGAATCTCTGTCACGAGGCTTGGTGTCTTCATCTGATGAAGATTCGCACTTGTGACCGTCAACGGACCAAAACTGCTGAGAAGCTCTAAGGCGATCGGGTGACGCGGCACCCGGATTGCTATGGTATCAGACCCACTTGTCAGCAGAGCAGGGATTTTCGGTTTTTTTTTCAGGATAATAGTCAGTTTCCCTGGCAAGAACCTCTCGCAAATGATCCAAGATTGTTCATTCATCCAAGCGATAGATTCAATCTCTTCGATGGAGGCGACAGCGACAGGTAAGGGAATCGAATACGGTCGGTGTTTCATCGCAAACACTTTCTTGACCGCTGCTTCATTGAAGATGTCTGCACCCAAGGCATAGAGGGTGTCGGTCGGATAAAGAATGAGCTCTCCGTGTTTCAGCGCTTGGATTGCATTGGAGATATCGTTTTTTTTCATGCGTCTTACTTATCTGTTTTTATGAAATCACCAAGGGTGAATGTTGCAGCGGAGCCTTTCTGGGTTCCTGCTGGGACTTCTTTGACTTCTTCTAAAAGCCTGATGCTGAGTTCCTTTTCCAATTTTGCTATTGTCTGATCAGATGGCCGCAGGTCACCGTTTTCGAGTTTAGCGATTGTTACCGTCCGCTCCCCGATCTTGAACCCGAGTTCTTCCCGGCTGAGGCCTTTCTTTTTGCGGGCGTGTTCTATAAGATGGTTCCAGTCGTTCACCAGCTCTTTTTGCATCCCTTTGTCTTTGTAGATGTCCCGTTCGATGTTCAGGGTCTTCTTCAAGGGTGCTCGCTGGGGTTGTATTGGGCTGCTGGGTCGGGGTGGTTCTTGTTCCACGAATCCTTCCGCGTATTTCATGCAGTCTGGGCAGACGAACATTTTCGCCCCATCGATGATTGCTTCTTTTCCTCCTTTACACTCTCTCCCACAAAGTTCACAAGGCATTAATAACGTCCCTCCATGAAGGTTTTCTTCGTTATAGCAATCCTGCCTTCTGCAGGACCATCAGATCCTCAGTGCTGAGTTTCTCTCCACGTTTGAACCGTTCGAAGATATCATCAGCCTCTTTCTGAGCAGCAGACACGTCAGCTAATTTTTTCTTTTTCTCTTTCTTCTTTTCGCTGCTTGAGATGTTTTTCTCCAGTTCATGAATATTGTTCACATGGTCGATGAATTCTTTATGAAGTTTATCCGCCTCGATTTTTGTTACAACGATATTCTCCTGAATCTCCGTGGTGCGTTTCACAAGTTTATCCAGCTGTTTGAGCAACTCCAGCATCTCCTGGTGTTCCTCTTGTGCTTTCTTCGCCATCTTCTCAACAAGCTCATGTTGTTTCTCTGCTTTCTGCCGTGTCAGTTTCTCTTCCTCGATTGCTTTTTTCAGTTTGGGGTCTTTGTTGAGTTTCTCATCAGCTTCCTTTATCTTCAAGGCGATTCCTTTGATTGTCTCAATCAATTTTTTTTCTTTCTGGGCAGACATGGGTTGAGTCATCTGCTCTGTTTCTAGTTTCCTGAGATATTGTTTCAACTCGTTGACGTTCACACCAGAATTCGACGCTCGTTCCCGTTCAAGCTCTTTGATTTGTTTTTTTAAATCAAGATGATGGGTTAAAAACTCGTTGCGCTGCTCTTTTGCATGCTTCACTCGTTCGTTATACTCGTCACGTTTCTTCTTATGTTCACTGATCTGGTTACGCATCTGTCGAACCTTTGCGTTCAGCTCGTCGCGCTCGCGCGCCATTTTCTTGGATTGGTCATGGAGCTGGTCCCTGCTTTTTTTCAAATGGTTCGCTTTCTCTTGCAGGTCGTCCTTTTTTCGGACCATGTCTTCTAGTGGTTCATCGTCCATTTTCTGCCTCTTAGGTGACGGAAAAACACGGAGGTAAAATACTGGGTCTTTATTAAAAGCTTTCTGATAATTCTTCCGACTGCCTCCTGTCCTTCTTTTCTCTCGAATGTTGAAAGTTTCTTATAAGAGTATCGGTCAATCGTTCGCATGGTTTTTTAGAGGAATTCGAATAAGGCCTCTGGATTTGGGTTTTTGATATGATGGTTTTTTGTTGAAAACATCGCATGCATCAGGGTGACCTTGGCAATCAGATTGGGGTATTTCTCTAATAATACCGAACTAAACTTTTTTGCATCCCGCAGCGACTTTGCTGTAAAGATGATCATCCAATCATATTCCCCATGGAGATAAAACCCATCCTCAATTAGGATTTCTAGTTTTTCGTATTCCTCGTCATACGATAAATGTGCTATTTTTTTAACAATCTCCTTGTCAACCTTGTTCATCGAACGTTTGATCAGTACGATATATCGGAGGCGCCCTTGTTTTTTCTCATCAGTAACCGCAGTATACCCCCAGATTATTCCCTCGTTCTCCAATCGTTTAATAATCCGTTGTACCTTCTGCTGAGAAAACCCACAGGATTTCGCAAGGGACTGCAGGGAGTCCTTGGAGTTTTTATGCAATGCTTTGACCACTAAAGTATCATCCTCGGAAAGAGATCCTGGGGTGTCCTTGGATTTCGGTTTCATAAGGTACCAGTGAAGCACAACCTCTCGGAATTTAAAAGAATTTCCTCTTGGTACATCATCCGTCCCCTCCCGAAGGTCCCTCAGTCTCTTGTTATATTTATATACCAATAAAAGATTTCTTCTCAGATACCAAGAAAAAAAAGGAAGATACTATGGTTGAGGAACCACCATATATAAAAAATGAAACCGAGGGTCTTGCCTGGAGAATATCCTTATCTATCCTTGTCGCAGTCGGATGGCTTGTGTTTCTTCTCATCTGGCTTTTCTTTTATGCGAACCAGTATCCCTGGGAGAAGAATCTCGCAGTGGTCCTTCTTTCACTTCTCATCCTCGTTGGGATCCTTGGTGGGCCGTGGGCGTACTGGGCGTTCAAAAAACAAACACCCCCTGAGAAAAACATGTGGAGGCAGAAAGGATTTCAATGGCGATTCTGGACCTCCCTTCTCATCGGACTTGCACTCATCTGCTTCCTCATCTATTGGTTCTGGACCTATGCTGCACCATATGATGTGTATCAGAATTTCGCTATCTTCATCATCACCCTGCTCATCGCAGCGGGTCTCACCGCAGCCATGTGGGTCCCCTGGGGCATGAAATACGGTCCTGACCAGAACCAACGGAAGAAAGAATGATGTTCTTCCCCCTGTGATCCCCTCCTTTCGTGCTATCCGTTTTTCTTTCGTTTGTCTTGAAGGATGAAGAGACCATCGAGGAAGACCGCAAGAATCCCTGTGATAAACACCATATCAAAGACGCTTGCTCCCCCGATCACCGCACTACGCAATGTTGGTGTCTCCTGCTGAAGCAGACTCATCAGATGTAACCCGTCTGCACCAATGAGGACCCCCAGAGTGCCGATGGAATATGCCAGTGGTGCTGCTTTCTTTTTCTCCCTCCAAACCAACGCCACAGACGTAATACTTGCGACAAGAATCGGTAGAATCCAATAGGGGAAAACGGAGACGATCCCCTTCTCAGGATCTGGGAATGTGACAAAAAAAGTAACAACCGTGACGATACCAATCCCTAAAAAAACCTTCAGAAGTCGCAGGTGATTCTTCCATATAAGAAAACAACTCAATACTATAGGGATCACCGCGCCCCCTATGTTAATCCCAACTATCCAGTCCGTCTGATATTGAAACAATGGAATATTTGAGAGTGGTATCCCAAGATACTCATCGAGAAGGCCAGATCCTACTAAAAATGAAACAAAAACGATTAGGATAGCCTCCAGGGTGGAAAACCCCATATCGTTGAATGCCTTGGTAATAATTAGATATACAAAATATAGCACGAGGAGCGGGAGAAGCGCAAGGAGAAGATACTGCATGATTAGATCGATTATTATTGCACAAACGACCACCCGAGCCACCTTGAGTATTGAGATGAACGGATTCTTTATATACTTGCTGAGGCAAAAAACAAATGATTCTTTCTCCTCCACTGAAAGAGGGTTTTCAAAGAAAAAAAAGGAAATGATTCAAGGAGACTGGTTATTCCCCTTTTAGTGGATATTTTTATTACTATAATCGAAACATATATATAATGGCCAGTCATATAATCATTACATTCAAAGGGGGCAAATATGAGTAATACAAAATATTTTAAAAAGTCAAAAATTCAGGCAGTTGTCATAGCGCTCTTATTTGTAGGAACAGTACTTATCCCTATAAATAGCATCGCTGCGAACCCAACCTCACCAAATGATACCTCGAAAAAGAATTATTTTACAGAAGACAATGAAGGAACTTTCATCCTAGATCGAAGTTATTACCTGATGGATGAAAACCCAGCATCTATGGGCACTGCGGACAATGATGACGCAGGATATAAGAAAGACGCTGGATTGGATCTCCCCAGATCCTTAGCCCTTTATCCAGGAGAACTGATCGATGAGACACCTGGTCGTGGGAGATTTGGGAAAATCTCTTCTACGGATAACAGCGATTGGTTTTTCTTCTCCGTCTGTCAAGGACAACAGATTGTCTTTACCGTCACACCACCCTCAGGGTTTGATGTAAACCTTTCCTTATGGACCTCCGCAGGAGTCATGATGACTTCCTCAAACAACTCCGGAAGTGTCCCAGAGACAATCACCTATACCGCCGCCTATACCGGAAAATGGTATATCTGGATTAAATACGTCAGTGGAAGCGGCACAGGAAGATACTCGTTTGCAGTAAGTTTCACAAATCAAAATGATGCGAACAGCGGTGCTGACGCCCCGAATGTTCGAACCTCCGCACTGCTCCTCACACCAGGGACCTATTTCGGATTCGTCGATATGAACGACCCCTATGACTGGTATAAGATACAAGCCACAACCGGTCAAGGCATCAACGTTTCATTAAAGATGAAGGACCTCTCGTATCTTACCGATTTTGATCTTCAACTATATAATCCAAGTGGTGCCCTCGTCTTCGAAGGCAACCAATACTACGATGATGTCTTCAGCTATCCAGCCGACGTCACGGGACAATGGAGCGTCCGTGTGGATATCTTCCCTGGATGGGTTGATTGTCCTGCACCAACCGAATGGAGTTACTACTCCTATGGTTCTGGAGCTTACAACCTGACCTTAAAACTAGATACCAGTGGAGTTACTCCACCTGGGCCAATCCCACAAAAGGACATCACCCCTATCGCGAAGACCTACAAGGTCGTTAATGATGCTTCCAGCACCAAAGATGACTTCGCATACCTTGCAGCAATCCCAGCTTGTAACTACCTTGATGGCGGTCAACGCTATGTAGCACCTATTATTTACACAGGAGACACCACACCAACTGCATACTACGATGATGAGACCTCCTTTGGGACCGTGGATGATACCACCCAGTACCTCGTTGATGATTGGAATACCTATCTTGCATTATTCGGTAAAACCCCAGAACAATATACCCTAGCAGCCGACCCGATCCAAGCCGCAGCTGATATCGCCACACGAGATTGGACGTCTTCCCAAACCGCGGTAGTCGCCGTCGATGGATCTGGTTTTGAAGATACTGTAAAAACCGTTCTGAAACGAACCGCGACCCTGAAACGACAGTCAAGTGTTGAGACCGTCACTGGAGATAGCACTAAAATAAGAAGTATTGGAGGGTCGTATGGATACCCGATTTTCCTTGGACCAAAATGGTGCGCCCTGAACGTCAGCATGTATGGAGCTGGAGGAGCAACCCCTACCATTGGTGCAATACTCCCCTTATACATGACCATGGCACAGGATTGGTGGCCAATCCCCAACGATGAGACCGTGGGACCTAGAGATGACATGTTCTACCCCGTGAACCGCATGGGAATCTGGGTCGCTGGAACCGATATCGTCAACCCTGGATGGACCTTGAATGTCACAAAAATCGCTGGAGACCGCTATCGATTCAAGGTCGCCAATGCAGACTCCGTCATCAATGCAGTAATCACCACTACTGAAGCATCTGATTTGTTAGTCTTCCTCATCGACCCACAGGGTAACCTTCGAGCACCAACCATGCCCGCCTGGAATGGGCCCGTCAGTCCTATCCATGTCTGGAATGGACTGGAGAACCCACCATCTAACCCCTGGAGATGCTGGAGGCCTGCTCCTCACACAGAATTCTCCGCTGAAGTCCTCCACCCTGAGACAGGGTTATGGACCGCGATTGTCGTACCTCGTGATGTTGGTGGTTCTAATACGAAATATACTCTCACCGTCGATGTTCGAACCGTCAACTCTGACCGTTCTGATGCGGAGATCTCCGCTGCGAACGCGGCAGTGATTGCCTCATTGAACCACTACCCGTTACTCTATGTCAACGCGGATAGTATCCCTGCGGCAACCGCAAGTGCATTCACCACTCTTGGAGTCACCAAGGTTATTTTCGTTGAACGTGGGGAAATCGGCGCAGTCGTCCGAACAAGCCTTCCAACCGTCGAAAAGGACCTGAAGACCCAACAGGAAATTGTTGATGAGATTAAGAGCTACCCTGCTTCTGAAAACTATGTCACAGCCACCTCCACAAAGACTGGGGAAGGATACTTTGCCTCAGCAGCAATGCTTGCTGCATACCACGGTGCCCCCGTCATCCGAGTCGAGGATGCACCAGATGGTGATCCCGCTGCGGTCGCACAACGAATCCACACCTGGCAACGCTGGGATGGAGATTTCTACCATGGATCCCGATCCACAGGGCATCTCCCACAAGCAGATGCACCTGTTGAACAGAACAGACTCAAAGTCTACATGACCTTGATACGGTTCTTCCTTGGTCAAAACGTCTCAGTCCCACCCTATGGACTTGATGCGAAACGCTACTGGAATGAAGAGATGTACACCAAATTCCACAACTACATCGTTAGCCTAGGTCTGGACCTTGACGGCCAAGAAGGATACGTCACCGTCGCACCACGAGACGACATCACCCTTGAATTACACTCCGCTCTCATGGGAAACAACTCCTATGCTGGTGACATCCCTGGAATTACCCCAGCATATTCCAGTGACATTGTAGTCCGAAACATTCTCTACCCTGCATTGATTTTCGCCAACCCCAACCGGAACACCACCACAACACAACTGATGAACTACCCGGATGGTGGCTCCTGGCGGACCAACGATGGGAAAACTACACCTTCCTTCTCTAGCCGGGACGTCAAGAACTCGTTTAGCTCCCATCTCAGGACCTATGAAGGTCACTGTCTCTGGGTCGCTCACCTTGAACGAATGAACGAAGGTGCCAGTGCCATGTATTACTCAGGGCATGGAACCGGAGGTAGCGGTGTTTCTGCCCAATATGTCCAAACAGAGCACTGTAACTATCCGGAGCAAATCTGGTGGGACGCCTGGCGTGGATACATGTTCGACAACTGGAAGACCTCTCGAGACACTGGGATGGTATGGTACAATGCAGAACCACCAACTCTCTACGATATCATCCACTACAAATGGGTCGATCAGCTGTTGGAGAACCTCCGCAGTCAAGCAACCTTCTACATGTCCTGCACCAGTGCAGATGGAGACATGCCGATGATCTACCTTGATCATGGGTCTGTCTGCGTGTATGGGAATGCTGGAACCGGGTTGTGCCCCGAGGCGGACTTACAGGATGACCTGTTCTTCAGAGACGTCATGATCGATGGAGAACCAATCGGTCCTGCCTACACAAAACAAGTCTGGCTGCACTTCAGAGACTTCACCACCAGTGACCCGACCGCGATGTATGGGACATCATCCATGCAGGTCACCACGATTCAGTGTATCTATGGTGACCCAAGTCTCATCGTCTACAGTCCTGAGTGGACAGCACCAGTACCCATTGATGCGTAAAAACGCATCACCCTCTTTTTTTCTTTTTTTTTTCTAACTTTTTTGTTTTTTTGAAAACACACCTGTGAATTACGAAGAAGAATTAAGCAAAAAAAAAATGGTAAAGAGATGTTATCGTTGTTTTTTGAATTTATACCCGTAGTAGATCGCACCGGTTCTTCCGTCTTGTTGGATTTTCCTAAACGTGCTTTCGACTTTCATACCGATCTTAATCTCATCAAGGGGACAATCTACGATCTGCGCGGTTATCTGTGGCCCTTCCTCGAGTCTAATGATTGCGATGGGATAGGGTGTTTGCTCCTCAAAGCCGCTGGGACCGACATGAATAATACTATAGGTGATGACTTCTCCTTTCCCTGAGAATTTTAGGTCCTTCATTTTCCCGATGCTTTTCCGTCGACATATCGGACAGGATTCCCGGGGTGGGAAAAACATCCTGCTGCAGACTTCACATTTGTTCCCCATGAAGTTATACCGCTGAGGGATCTCCCTCCAGAACCGTGCGACACCTTCCTTCATTGTTACATCCCCTCCATGATATGAACCACACAGGTTGCGCCTGAGCCGCCTACATTATGGGCAAGTCCGATTCTGGCGTCTTTGACTTGTCGTTTCCCCGCCTCATTTCGCAATTGTAAGGTGAGCTCTACGATTTGTGCGACACCGGTGGCACCTACCGGGTGGCCTTTTGCTTTCAGACCCCCGCTTGTATTCACCGGTAAGGAACCGTCCATGGTCGTGATTTTATTATCAATGGCGGTGCCGCCTTTTCCTTTTTCGATAAAACCAAGGTCTTCAATAGCACATATCTCTGCGATGGTGAAACAATCATGGACTTCTGCAAAATCAATGTCTTTCGGAGTGACATTCGCCTGATTATAGGCCATTTTCGCGGCATGAACCGTTGCATCAAGAGTACAGATGTCTCGTCGTCCATGGAGCGCAAGCGTGTCAGATGCTTGTCCTGAGCCGATAATTTTCACTGGTTTATCGGTGAATTTTTTTGCTTTATCCGCTGCACAGAGGACTACAGAGGCTGCCCCATCGCTGACCGGGGAGCAATCCATAAGACCTAAGGGGTAGGCCACCATGGTTGCTTTCATCACGGATTCAAGGGATATCGCGGATTGATATTGTGCATAGGGATTGTTGACGCCATTGGCATGATTCTTGACTGCCACCTGGGCGAGTTGTTGTTTGGTCGTCCCATATTCATGCATGTGTCGGGTGGCGATCATCGCATAAATACCCGGGAATGTCGCTCCGAAGAATGCTTCCCATTCCTGGTCGGATGCAGCTGCGAGGATATCAGTTGCTTCTGATCCTCCGACATCATTCATTTTCTCGATACCTCCGACGACGACCACATCGTTGATACCTGAGGCAATCGAAAGATATCCTTCTCGTATCGCAAGGCTGCCAGATGCACACGCTCCTTCGACACGGGTCGCAGGGATATGAAGTTGGGAAAATCCTGAGACTTCCGCGACGAGTGCTCCGATGTGTTCCTGGTCGACGAACCGTCCAGAACTCATAGATCCGACATAGAGGGCATCAATGTCTTTTCCTTCTATTTTCGCATCTAGGATTGCTTTCGAGCCGGCTTCTGCGATGAGCTGACGAAATGATTTATCCCACAGTTCACCAAATTTCGTTAATCCTACTCCGATGACTGCTACATCTCTCATTTTTTTTTCACTCCAAGAACAGTAAGTTTGTCATTTTTGAATAGACTCCATAATCAACGTATTCTTTATCTGCGACCAGTTCAGCGACAGAGGGTGCTTTTTCTCGAGCGAGTCGTTTGATGTTCTCCGTGACGGTCATATCGAACCCATCGCTTCCTGCGCCAGAGCCATAACTGGTCATGAAAATCCGGTCCCCTGGTTTTGCGACGTCTAGAACTGAGGCAAGACCAATCATTGAGGCACCAGAATACGTATTACCGATATAGGGGACCATGAGTCCTTGTTTGACTTGATCCATGGTAAAACCCAGTTTCTTTGCCACATTGACGGGGAATTTCCCGTTTGGCTGATGGAAGATCGCATAGGTGTAATCCTGTGGTTTTGTACATGCCGTGGTCATCAGATTGTTGGCACAGTTCATGATATGTTTAAAATAGGCTGGTTCTCCCGTGAAACGTCCTCCATGGGAAGGGTATTTCATCTCCGCTCTTCTCCAGAAATCCGGGGTATCCGTCGTATAGGAGAGGGTATGGTTAATGGTGGCAATCACATTGGTTTTTCCGATGATGAAGCCTGCACCACCAGCAGAGGCAGAATATTCTAAGGCGTCTCCGGGTGCTGCTTGGGAGGTATCCGCTCCGATTGCTACTCCGTATTTGATCATCCCTGCTTTGACAAAGGCCAGGCAGGTTTGAATTGCAGCAGTCCCTGCTTTACAGGCGAATTCATAGTCAGCGACCATAAGGTCCGGGGTGGCTCCGATTGCCTCTCCAACGATGGTCCCTGTTGGTTTGACCGCATAGGGGTGTGATTCACTCCCGACGTAGATAGCACCAATCTGTGATGGATCAAGGGTGCATCTTTTTAAGGCGTGTCGTATCGCTTCGACTGCGATGGTTGCAGTATCCTGATCGACAGAGGGGACTGATTTTTCAAAAATCCCAAGTCCTCGGCTGATTGCGTCTCCGTCTTTTCCCCATACTTTTGCGATGACTTCTGCTTTGATACGGTAGCGTGGAATGTGTGCCCCGTAACTGACGATTCCGATTTCTTCCATGGTGAATCCAGCAAAAGCACAAACTAAAAAGACTACTTAAAAGTGCCGATTATTGTTCGACAATTGACGAAATAAAATTGGTTTATCCGGAGAGGGTAATCTTCTTTCCACCTTTGAGTGCTTCTACGGATTGTTCTGCGACTTTCTCGAGTTTTTCGCTGTCCATGAGTTCCTTGCGTGCTTTGAGGTTCTGATTGCGGAGGATTTCCCGGTTTTCTTGGAAGCGTTGCATCCGTTCTTTTTTCACGGTCACAATCTTGGATCGCATCTCGAGGGCTTTCTCATGGTTGCTTTGAGCTTCCTCTCTGACTTCGATGTATTTTTTATGTTTCTTATTGGCTTCACCGATGAGCGTGGCGATCTCATTGACTATTTTTTTGTATTCCTCATGTTTCTGTTGACTCTCATTGTAGTATTTCTGGACTTTTTCATGTTCTGTGTCTGCTTTTTTGAATAATTCTGTGATTGCTTTATCGGTGTCGGTAAGATCGACTTCTATGAGTTGTTGTTTTTCCATTTGTTTTTTTACTTCGTTGTATTCTTTTCGTTTTTGTTTGATGCGTTCGATCAGTTTGTTTTCCTTACGGGTGTCCAGGATGGTTGTCTCCTGTTCGTATTCCATCATTTGGATGTCTGCTTTGATTTCCTCTACTCGGAGCGGTAGGTTTTTTACGACATCCCCTTTTTTCTTTCGTTTCGCGTCAATAAGCTCTTTTGCCTGCTGTTGATACTGGTTCCTCTTCTCCTTGTGTTCCTTCATCTTTGCAACGAGTTTTTCCCGTTCTTTTTTGACTTTGTCCATGTCGGTTTTGAGTTCTTTGCGTTTATCATTGAGCATGTCTCGTTCGTCTCTGAACTGTTTTGCGACCTGGTTGAGCTCGTTACGCTTCTCGATGAGGCTTTGGTATTTCTTCTCTGCATTTTTTAGTTGCTCAAGGTCTTCTTTCTTTGTCGTTTCTTTATCGCTCACAAGAGACACCCTTTTTCGAATACCGAATTATTCTCCCATTATAAGGTTTACTACTGCTCTTTTACGCGTATCCGAACCTGGTTTTTACCTTTTTCCGCTATCCAGGGGATTTGGATATCAGCGATATTTCCAGCAGGCAGCGTGACTTCAACCTTGTTCTTCTGTTTTCCGTTGAGGTAGAAAAAGACTTTCACGTTTCGTGCTGGGATGGTTCCATTGTTCGTCAGAGTAAAGGAGGTGATCACCTTTTCACCAGGGTTGAATGCTGTTGGCCAGTGGGACACGTTTTCGAGTGCAAGAAGGGTTGTTCCTTCTTTCATCGTGGTGACCAGATCGACGGATTCCTTCTTCTTTTTCCCGATTTTATTTGCAGACAGGGTCACTTGTGTCCAGTCTTTTGGTGCTGCAGCATCGGTGGGGGTGACGGTGACATGTATCGTTTTTGATGTTTTTCCTTCGAGTTCGACGGTGGTTGGTTCTATTGATAGTCCCCATTTATTTTCTGGGCCGGTCTGGTGTGCAGATATTTCATAGGTCTGTGCTTTTTTAAAGGGGTTTTCAATGGTGATTTCGTAGTCGGCGTTTTGGGTTGAATCGATTTCTTTAATCCGGTCTGTGCAGATGATTCGAACAGGTTTTGAGGTGAACACGATAGCTAGAATGATGATGAAGAATAAAATGATTACGACCAGGAGTATTAAAAGAACGTATTTTCCATCCTCAATGAAACCACCGCCGATAACATTGACCGTGATTTCGATGGTGGTGGTGGCCTCTGTGCTGCTGTCAGAGGTGACGGTGATGGTGATGGTGTCGGTTTTTTCGGTGGTGTTCTTGGGGACTTCGATGAGGACTTTGGCTTCGTTTGGTTTGCTGGTGTCCCCAATGCCGAGGTTTCTGATGGATTCTTGCGGGATGAGTTTCCAGTCGTTCTTGGATGCTACGGTGATGGTGTAGCTGTCGACATCATCAACTGCGCCCGTGTTTTTGTTTTTTACGACGAAGTAGAAGAAACGGTTTTCCCCTTTGCTGATGTTAATGGTGGGAGAGTACCCAAGTATTTCAACGTCATAGGTGATTGCTTCTTCGGAGATTTCCCCCGTGACTGTTTGACGGGCGATACCGGTGTTTCCTGAAATTACGATTAATAGGTCGATGATGCTGCCGTAGGCTTCTTTGAGGGTATTGGTGGAATTGACGTAGACCGGTATGAGTGCATAGCTTCCAGCGGAGACGCTGACTGAATCAGGCATTGAGAATGCCCATGCACCGGTTTTTCCCCGTTCAATGATGTGTACCTGTAGGGAATCTGCTTTTTTACTACTGATGTTAATGAGGTACTGTATGCTACCACCGGGGATGATTCTTCCTTCGGGGGGTGTGGTGGTGAAGCTATTTATCTGGATGTTTTGGGTCTCTTCGTATCGGACTCTGAGCAGTGAGGGGGATTGGCTGGATGGAGCTTGCAGATATAAGGGGGTGATAACAGTTTTAGTCCCATTGCTCAACGCGATCCCAAGGGAGAGTTTCGAACCATAGGTGATTTCTTTGTCCACCCCCGTGAAATTGAAAACAACGGGGATGATTTTCTTTCGCAGGAATCCTTGAAGGTCTTTCTTCGTGAGTTGTTTCTCGGAAGTAGCGATGGTGGTGTTTGTCTCATCATATAACGTAACGATAACACCGACTTTCAGAGGTATAAGACAAAGGGTTCTGGTGAAGTACAGCTCTGCGGTGACATCCTTGATTTTTAGGATCTTGTTTCGTTCCAATCCCTGATCGTTCGTCCAGATGGTCGGGGTGGTGGTAATCTTGGCTTTTGAGGCATTCCCCTCTTGTTGTATGTCACTCATCAGTTGGTTGGAGCCTAGGTAGTAAATGCGGATGTCATCCTTGGAGATTTTTCCGGGGATGGAGACAGACGAGGGGTGTTGGGCGGAGTTGTAAATGAGGGAGGTGGACCGCATCGCGTTGATGATTTTTGCAAAATCCTCTGATGTGATGTTCGTGAGGGTTTCTTTGGCCATGGAGATGAGGTCTTTGATGGTTGTCCCAAGGGTTTGGAGTTTTGCTAGGTTGCTGCGGTTCTCAAGCCAGTTTCCTCGTTTCTCCCATCGAGCGAGGAACTTGTTTACATCGACGTATTTGGTGATTAGTGTGGGGAGAGTCTTGTTACTGGGGATGATTTCAACGCTGAAGAGGAGGCTGTCTCCCTGGGTGAGCGTGTTGGAGACATCAGGGATGGTTATCTGTTGTTTGTAGACGCCGCTGAAGAGTTTGGGCGTCAGCAGTTGGGTGGTGTTCGCTATTTTTTTGGGGATGGGAAAGGCTGATTCCATGTTGATGGTGTAGAGGGATACCGAGACTTGGTCCCGGAATTTCTTTAGGGTGACATCTGAGGAGAAAAACAGGTTGTAGACGATGTCTCCTGAGATGGTCACCGGTTCGGTCCCATTATACGTGTATCCTTCGACGACTCGGAGCGGATGTGGGAGGAAGAGTTCGAAGCCTTCGAAACCAGGGATTTCACTAAAGTTGAATTCGGGGAATAAAGCGAGGAGCCAGGAGGTGAACCAGACGAGGATTTCGTCGGTGTTCGGGCTGGGGATCGGGAGTCTTTTAGAGGCATTTACTATGAGAAGATCAGGGGGGTACTTAGAATCCTTTTGACTTGTCGGCGGGTATTCTGACAGGGTGATAAAGCCATATTCAGAATAGTTTTCATCTTCCATAAGTGAAAGAGCATTGGTGAAATAAAGAGTGGTTCGTCCGGTGGATTCTTCTGCTCTGACGGATGGATTCATAAATGCTGGAAAGAGGATTCCACTGAATAGGATGTATAGGACACAGAGTACTTGGAGCGCTTTGTGCGCTAGCATATCTTCTCAACCTCGATAGTAACTATCTATCTTATTATTATATAAATCTTTGTTTACAACACTTACCATCTTTGTTAAATTATAATAAGATATATATTTAATAACATTATGGGTGCGGATTTCTCTGTAAAAACAGATGAAAATTTTGAAAAAAACGTCATTAGAGCAACGGGGTTTTCCGTAACCAGTCAAGGTCACTGATATACAAACTACGGATATCTGTCAATCCATAACGAAGCATCGCAAGTCGCTCCAGGCCAAGTCCCCAGGCGAGCACCGGGTTTTTCACACCAACCGGTTCAGTCACCTCTGGTCTGAAGATACCACTGCCTCCCAGCTCCATCCATTTCCCGTTCCAGAACACCTCGACTTCCATGCTTGGTTCAGTATAGGGGAAATATCCAGGTCGGAACCTGATTTTCTCAAACCCCATCCGGCGATAAAACTCCTTAAGTATCCCAATCAACTGCTTGAAATTCGCTTTCTCCTCATAAATAATCCCTTCGATTTGGTAGAACTCTGGGAGATGGGTCGTATCAATATCCTCGTTCCTGAACACCCTTTCCAAAGAGAACACCTTGCAGGGAGGCTGCGGATGGTGATACAAGTATCTGATCGTATTGACCGTCGTATGGGTACGGAGCAATGCACGTTCCCCCTCTGTTTTCGAAAAGGTGCTCCCCCAACCTGTCGACCCGGTAGTGCCCCCATTCTCATGGACCAAAGCAACCTCTTGAACCAGCTGTTGGTCCTGAATCGGTACACTTTTAGGGACTTTACAGTAAAAGGTATCCTGCATCTCACGAGCAGGGTGATCCTGTGGGATGAACAGGACATCCATATTCCAGAAACAGGACTCAACATAATCCCCTTGTATCTCCTGAAACCCCATCTCCACGAAGATCTGACGAATCTCTGAGATCAAATGAACCAAGGGATGTGCTTTCCCACCATACACGGCGGGGGCAAACGCATGAATATCATAGGGTCTAATGGCCTTCTGCATCCATTCATTGTTCTTGATGATTGCACTGGTGACCTGTGTGATTTCTTCCTGTATCTCAAAACCCTTCTCCAGGATCTTCTTTCCATCATCGGTTAAAATGATGACGCTGGTGATCAAGTCTTTTTCTTTGATGACGTTCTTACGTGACGCCAACGGTTTAATGGTATTTTTCTCGATTTCCTGCTCTGGATGCTCATGGAGCTGTTGGAGCAGGGTTTCTTCCGCGGTGACCTCAGAAAGAGCAGTTTTCCCTTTCTCCGTGATTTCAATGATGGTTTCTTGTTCCTTTTTTATCGTCGCCCAACCGTTGGTCTTCAGCCATCCGATGGCGACTGGGATTTCATCTCCGTCTAGGAACCCGGAGAGCTCCTTTAAAGACAGAATCCCATTTCTTTGCGATAACATCTGAAGCGCTCGTCGCTCCGGGAGACCTTTTTCAACAAACCGTTTCCCTTCTTTCCCCAGGGAATACACTGTTCTCATATGATTCTCGACCAGCACCAGTTTTTTCGACTGAAGCCAGGAGGATGCATTGGCAATCTCGACCTCTTGGGTGAACTGTCCGGTCCTGAAAATATCCGCCGGGGAGCCTTTCCCCTGCAGTGTTTTCAATGCAAGGAGCACTTTTTTTTCGCTGAGGGAAAGTTCCCTGATGCTTTTTTCTATCTCCATTAGAACCTGAAATTCACTTGCTACGTATTAAGATGTCGATACAGTTGTGGTGATGAGAAAAAATTATAAAACACTAGTCATTCATTGGTTCATCTATGGGGCGTATCCTATGATTGGAAAGTTACCAGACGACATCTTACAGGCCATTTTAGAGACTATCCCTCTTGAATTTTCCGTGATTGATAAAAACGAAAAGGTTCTTGCATGGAATAAACACACGACCCGTATTTTCAAACGACCCGAAGCTGTCGTTGGTCGGGATGTGCGCAACTGTCATCCAAAGAAAAGCCTTGGTAAGGTTGAACAGATACTTGAGGAGATGAAAGCAGGGAAACGAGAGAAAGCACGTTTCTACATCGATCTCTCATTGGGGCCGAACCAGGAGAAACAGAAAGTCCTGATTGAATATTATGCTTTACGGGATTCGAACGGGAAGTACTTGGGGTGTCTGGAAGCCTCGCAGAATATCGCGGAGCTGCAAAGGCTCTCTGGAGAAAAACGCTTAGTTGATTAGGGACGCAGCAGTATCTCAAGGTCCAAGAGGAACAGTTTTTGGATCCATTCCCTGCAGGATTGCTTGTGTTTTTCACGATTCCGGCCTTTTACGATCATATGAGTCCGATGCGGTAGCGGGATGCAGATCATCCCATTGATGTGATGCATGTCGACGCTTCTGACATCATATCGAGGGAAGGGGTTGTCGAACAAGGGGAGATACCCAAGATTCCTTTTCTTGAACCGAGCTTTTCGATTTGCTTCGGGATACGTATATTTCTTCTTGGAATTTCTCCTCATTTACGTCCTCCTACCTTGTTCATCTAAGATGTGAAACATGTGCAATATCCATCCTCTCAATTATCCCGAATGTTGCAGGGGTGTATATATATGTATAATGAGGGTGATTGTAAGTATTACGTTTTTATAGAACGAGCGTATTACCCCTTTTCAACACCCGGGGCCCGTAGCTTAGATCGGTTGGAGCAACCGGCTGATAACCGGTAGGTCGAGAGTTCAAATCTCTCCGGGCCCACTTTGCTATCTTACAATAAATGATCAGATGATTATCGTGCACCATTCGTCTTTTTTGCTATTATCTATCATATATAGCAAAATGTACTATTAACAGTGGAAATAGTACTTGTAATCCTGGTCTGTGATCTCGCCCATGTAATGATGCCATTCTTGTGTCTTTGTGTCAATGAACAGTTCTGCACCATCCCGCCCGATCGCATCCATCAACACAGAATCTTGCTTGAACTCCTCTAAAGCCTCCATGAGGTTCGTGGGGAGCCGCTGGATGTTGTTCTCTTTTATCTCCTGGTCAGTCATTTTGTAAATGTTCTTGGTGATCGGCTCGTAGTTGATTTTCTTTTTAATCCCGTCTAACCCTGCATGGGTCAATGCGGCAAACAACAGGTAGGGATTTGCTGCTGGGTCTGCATTGCGAACCTCAACATCCACATTCTTTTTCGAAGGGATCCGTATGAGACTGCTGCGGTTATGTGGCGCCCACGCAAGATAGATAGGTGCCTCATAATGCGGAATGAGCCGTTTATAGGAATTCAACGTAGGATTAGCAATAGCAGCAATCCCCCGGGAATGACTCAGAATGCCTCCGATGAAATACCGGGCGGTCTGATTCAACCCGAACGGGTCGTTTTCATCAACAAACATATTTTTTCCTTTATTATATAACGCAATATGCGCATGCATACCACTCCCTGCCTCGTTGGAGAATGGTTTAGGCATGAACGTGATATCAAAATTATACTGTGTCGCGATGTCACGTGCGATATATTTAAAGAAACAACAGAAATCAGCGGCTGGAATGGCATCTAAATCTGTTATTTCGATTTCATGTTGCGATTTACCTGACTCATGATGATGATATTTCACCTCACATCCACAGTCCATCAACGCATCAGACAGCTTCTTTCGATAATCCTTCGCATTATCCAATGGTGGAGCGATGAAATACCCCTGATTCTCCTTAATCTCTGTGAACTTACTTTCATTATGGTTAAACACATAAAACTCGATCTCTGGGGAGATAAGGATGCTGTCAAACCCCTGGTTCTTTGAAAGCTCCACTGCCCGCTGGAGGATATACCGCGGTCCCGCACGGTACAGGTTCCCCTCGACATCGAACAGGTTCGCACGGATCAATGCCTCCCCTTCAAGATGGGGGAGCACCAAAAATGTTTCAGGGTCAGGGACCGCTATCATGTCTGAGCGTTCCACCTTCCGGAACCCCACGGAGGATCCATCGAACCGGGAGCCTTTACACAAGAGATTTTCTCTTAAAAAACGCACCGCTGGAACATGAAAGACCCGCAGTCCCCCCATCAGGTCAGTGAAATGAATCTGAATCCATCGGATATGATGACTTTCGATTTCTTTTTTTATCTGTTGCTGGTTCATGCGGACATTGAAACAGTACGTATTATAAATTTTTTATGGATATGGATTTCTGAGCAAATAAAAAAAGGAAATAATCTGATTTCCCAAAATGAGACGAGAGAATGCTGAAACGAAACAAAATCCACCACATGGATTGCCTCAAGGGAATCCCCCAGCTTCAAGACGCTTCGATAGATGTGATTGTGACCTCCCCGCCGTATAACATCGGAAAACCCTATCGCTCATATAATGATATCCGGCCACGGGATGAATACCTGACGTGGATGGAGACTATTGCGGCACACTGCGTCTCAAAACTCAAAGAGAACGGGTCGTTTTTCCTCAACGTGGGGGGAAAACCAACCGATCCCTGGATTGCGTTGGATATCGCCAGCAGATTCCGGAGCCATTATCTTTTACAGAACACGATCCATTGGATTAAATCCATCGCTATTCCAAAAGAAGACGTCGGAGACTACCCAGCGATTACTGATGACATCGCCGTAGGTCATTACCAGCCGGTGAACAGCAATCGATACCTAAGCAATTGCCATGAGTACATCTTTCATTTCACCAAAACCGGTGCTGTTCCCATTGACCCCCTCGCGATAGGGGTGAAATACCAGGATAAAACCAATATTGGTCGTTGGAAGAAAGCATCACAAGACCTCCGGGGGCGAGGCAACACTTGGTTCATCCCCTATGAGACCATCCGCTCCGCACGAGCCCATCCAACGTTTTACCCAACAAAACTCCCTGAAATGTGCATCCGGCTTCATGGGATCCAAAAAGACATGCTCGTACTCGACCCGTTTATGGGGACTGGTTCGACCGCGCTTGCATGTCACCAGCTTGGGGTGGATTTCCTCGGTTTTGAGATCGACAAAACATACGTAGAAATCGCAGAACACTCCCTCAAAGGACAAGAAAGAAAACACAAACATCTTTGATGAAACACATTGGTGTTGCAGAACCCTGTTGTTTTTAATACCTCCGTAGTATAGCAGGGACGTATCTATGAAAAAAATCACCCGCTGGCTCCATGAAAGCTCCTACTGCGGAGCGCTCTCACCAGCCTGCCGCATGTGTGCAAAAGGATCAAAAATGGTCCTCCTCATCACCGGACAGTGTTCCACGAACTGCTTCTACTGTCCCCTCAGCTTCAAAAAAGCAGGGACCGATAAGATTTTTGCTGACGAATGGGAACTGAATGACGAACACGACACAAAAAAACTCATCAAGGAGGCGGAAAACATCGAAGCCTCTGGTGCAGGAATCACGGGAGGCGATCCACTCATCGTTTGGCAGCGAACAAAGACCTATATTGCGTTGTTAAAAGAAACATTTGGTGCATCATTCCACATCCACCTCTATACCTCCGCGCTGAAAAACCCAGAACACCTCACTGACCTTATTGCGGCAGGTCTTGATGAAGTCCGGTTCCACCCGCTCCCCCACACCTGGGCTCATATGCAGAAAAGCCCGATAAAAAAAACAATACAACGCATGGTTGATTCTTCCATCGATGTTGCAATCGAAATCCCGGTTCTCCCCAAGAAAGAAACAGACATCCTTTCATTGCTCACCTGGGCCAACGAACAAGGCGTTCAGTACATCAACCTAAATGAGCTAGAGTTCTCCGAACGAAACTGCGATGAATTCCTCAAAAAAGGATACCAGGTGAAAAATGCGATCTCCGCTGCAGTGAAAGGCAGCCAACAGACCGCTGCAATCATCATGAAGAAAGCCCAACAAGAAAACCTACAAATCGGGATCCATTACTGCTCTGTCTCATTCAAGGATGGAGTCCAACTCAAGAATCGTCTTATCCGCAGAGCATCTCATATTGCGACACCCTACGATGTGATTACCGATGAAGGGACCCTCATAAAAGGAGTCATCTACCCAGAAGATCATTCGTTAGCCTCTCTGCTTTCCGTCTTACAAAAAACACAGATGCTTCCCTCTCGCTTGTTCCGACTTGATTACGAAAAAGAACGCATCGAGATCGCTGCATGGGTACTACAGAAAATCGCACCAGCCCTCACCAAACAAGGATTCCGGTGCTTCATCGTCGAGGAATACCCCACCGCAGATCGACTTGAAGTAGAGCGTACACCACTGCCTGCTCGGTGAAAGGTTTTTATATAGGAGCTACATTCCCACCTTACCATTCCCTCAGGGATGGATTCGATGAAAGCTCTCAAAGGAGGCTAAAAAAAATGCCGATGTATGTACGATTTCAAGCATCAAAAGAACTGCAAGATTTAGCCTATGAATTGATAGAAAAGGCTCGAGATGGGGGAAAACTAGGGAAAGGCGCTAATGAAGCCACCAAGTACGTCGAACGAGGCCAGGCAAAACTCGTCATCATGGCCGAGGACGTCACCCCTGAAGAAATCCTTGCACACATGCCACTTCTCTGCGAAGAAAAAAACATTCCATACACCTATGTTCCTAGCAAAGAAGAACTTGGGAACGCCGCAGGACTTGGGATCCCAACGAGCGCGATTGCGATCGTCAACCCAGGCCGCGAGAAAGACCTCGTGGAAAACCTTATTAAAAAACTAGAGACAGAAAAGAAGCAGGGTTAAGCATATGGTTATCGAAGGAACCCCTTGTGAAGTCGTTGAAGTCATCGAACGAACAGGGATGGCTGGTGAAGCGTCTCAAGTCAAAGTCCGTGTCCTTGATGGGCGAGACAAAGGAAAAATCATTACCCGGAACGTCATGGGACCCGTTCGACTTGGAGACATCCTGATGTTAAGTGAAACACAACGAGAAGCAAAAAAACTAGGTGGACCACGATAAGAGGGAGACAGGTATGGTCGAGAAAAGAACATGTTCATTTTGCGGGACAGACATTGAACCAGGAACAGGGAAACTCTTCGTGAAAAAAGATGGCACCTCATTATATTTTTGTAAGATGAAATGCCAGAAAAACATGTTACATCTGGGTCGTATCCCACGACGGGTACGATGGACGAAAAGTTACCTGAAAAAATCATAATCGGAACGAAAAAGAAATGCATATCGAGCTGCCCTATGGGAAAGGGACGCTACCATTGGATGTCCCTGAGAAAAACCTTCTTGAAGTAGCAGTACCAAAAGAATTTATCCAACCACAGCAACCTGAGCTGATGATTCAAGAGGCGTTAAAAAATCCTTTTGGAACAAAACGACTATCCACCCTTGTCGGAGCAGGAGACACCATTGCGATTGTCATCGATGATTACACTAGACCCTGTCCGACTAAGATGATCCTTCCACCTGTGCTTGCTGAGTTGAAAACCGCTGGCGTCTATGACCTTGACATCCGAATCATCATCGCAACAGGGACACACACTCCCCCTTCCTCAGATGCCGTTAAGGAACTTGTCGGCGATAAGATTTTCCGCAATTACATGATTCTTTCCAATGATGCCGTACATGGAACCCATGTGAATGTTGGAAGAACCAAACGAGGTAACGACATCGAGATTCTCAAGGACTATGTAGAAGCTGATTTTAAAATCCTTCTTGGTGACATCGAATACCATTATTTCGCTGGATACGGTGGGACACGAAAAAGCATCCTGCCGGGGATCTCCTCGAAAAATACGATCCAACGGAACCATAGTCTCCTTTTTGAGAAACACTCCTGCATGGGGATGCTTAAGGAAAACCCCATCAACCAGGAGATGAATGAGGCGATGCATCTTGCGGGATGCGATTTCGCCCTCAGTGTCGTACAAAATTCCCAGCATCGGATCGTCGGAGCCTGGGCTGGAAAACCAGAGCTTGTAATGGATGCGGGTGTCAAACTCGTCGACACCATGTATAAAAAAGAAATCGCAGTAGCACCAGATATCATCATCACCGCGGCCAATGGCCATCCCCATGACATCAACCTGTATCAAGCGATGAAAGCCATGCATACCGCGTGTCAGATCATCAAACCTCATGGCGTTATTATTCTGATCGCTGAATGCCCTCAGCACCATGGTAGCCAACTCTATATCGATTGGATGAGGAACTATAAAACGTCACAAGAGATACAACAAGCGTTGCGTAAGAATTTCATTATTGGTGCTCATAAAGCGTTTTACCATCGGGTGACCATCGAGAACCATCCGGTGTTTTTTATCTCAGAGATGAACACACCAGATGTAACGGAACTATTTGGTTTTAGAAAAGAAAAAACACCGAATGATGCCTTAGCACATGCATTGAAGATTTCTGGGGAGGATTCCAAAGTTCTCGTCGTCCCACAGGGGACAACAACGTTCTTACGTATTCAACAATAAAATTTTGATGTTTTTTTCAACAAAAATGAAGAATCATTTTTCCGAATACTATCTTATTCGTTCCAAAAACGTTTTTACAGGGAAAAAGTAACAGATACTCGATATGTATTTAGAGGAAAAAATATATAGAAAGTTTTATTAGTAATGACACCTATGTACAATTGTTGTGTTATGGGGGAATCCTATGCATAAAATAATAAAAATTGGTTTAATTATTGGTATTACTATCGCTTTTTTAACGCCAGTATCGTTAGTTATCGCTGATGATATTGAACCACCGGTCATCACCTCTATCCTCTATACACCCCATGCTGGTGTACGGACTGACCCTGGTTTCTTCTTATACCAATCCTGCATTGTCACTGATAATGTCAGTGTCGCTGATGTGAAAATCAACATGACTGGACCAGCGGGATTTACTCCGATAAACACTACCATGACCAATGCAGGCGGGGGCAACTACTCCTATCAAGTCGATCCTGTTACCTTTTCAGGAACTTACACCTTTTTCATCTGGGCTATTGACACCTCAAACAACACTGCTCAATCAAGTCTCTATCATATGCTTGTGTTCGAAAATTATCTTCCTTATATTCATGTCGATGGGAATAACACCGTAGGCCCCTGGAATGGGACTGAGGAATATCCGTTACAGTTCATCAGTGATGCACTCGCGGTGCTTGCCGAGAACGGGACGATCTTTTTACATGCGGGAGTGTATCAGAACACGTCAATCTCTCTTGAAAAAAACATGGTTCTCCTAGGTGAAAACCAACAGACCACTATTCTTGACGGCGCAGGGTTGACTGCGATTGAAATCAACGGGAATTATCTGGTCACCATTTCACAACTGACGATTCAAAATGCAGGCATTGGAATCTCATTATTTAATGGAACGAATGCGACGATCTCCTCGTGTATCTTCACAAACAATCTCATCAGTGGCATCGATCTTTATGAGTATCATAACCTCCTGGTTACGGATTGTGTTTTTCTTGATAACGCAAAAGCGATTCAGCTGACGAATGCGACGGACAATAAGATTTATCATAACAACTTCATCAACAATCTTGTTCATGTTTCATGTCACCTCGATACCTCCTACAACATATGGGATAATGGAGTGACTGGGAACTACTGGGATAATTATCGGTTGCTGTATCCCGCAGCCGACATCGACCCGTCAACAGGTACTTGGGACACTGCGTATGTGGTCAACGTCTCAGGGATCAATATCGATAATCACCCCTGGGTCTACCCTTCAGGATATATTGATACGATTCCACCACAGGTGACGGTTCTTTTCCCGAACGGGGGAGAAACCCTCTATGGAGAAATCACTATTCAATGGACTGCAACTGATGATCAAACCCTGGATTTGGACGGATCCATCCTCCTTGAATACAGCGCTGATAACGGCGCTAGTTGGAATACTATAGCTGCCCAGTTGAACAACACCGGGTCATATCTTTGGAACACCAGCCTTGTCTCCGATGGAGGCCTGTATCTTATTGCAGTGACTGCGATTGATGAGTTCTACAACGTTGGCACAGATCGATCTGATGCAGTGTTCATCATCAATAACTTTGCCATGGAAACACCTGAGATCACTGGTCCTTTCCAGGGGGGAAATGGGATTCCCTTCAGCTTTACTGCTGTGGCGTATCATCCTGGTGGTGAACAGATTTACTATATCTGGGACTGGGGGGATGGCAACATTAGTGAATGGTATGGTCCGTACAACTCCAGTGTGCCGATGACGATAACGAACATCTGGGCAAATGACGGAGTCTATGATGTCCGGGTCAAAGCACGATACTCTGGTGGGAGCGAAAGCAACTGGTCCACGGTTCATCCCATGGTCGTTGCGGAACAGATTAATTTCTCCAATGTAAAACTAGGGACTATCTACTTTAAATTGTTCAATTTCAACCGTTCATTTATTTTCTCTGAATTCCTTGCTCGTATTGGGATGGTATTTATCCTTACTACCCATGAAATGGAGTTACAGGGTTATGCAACTGATGTAGTCAAAAAAGTGGACTTTCTTGCAGAAAACCAATTGAAGATTGAGACGGGGCAATTCACTGATGATGACGGCTCCGATGGGTTCTCCTGTGTGTTGAATGTAACCCGAGGAGCATATATCCTGAATATCACTGCCTATGATGCCAATGGAACCTTAGTCGATAAATATAGCCTCTTTACTGTCTTCTTCATCCGAATCGGGCGGTATGCCACAGGACTTGGCGGCGAGGGTCGCTTGCAGCGTCTCCAGGATATCCCCCGATTACGCGATTAAAGAAGAATATTTAAATAGTAAGAAATCGAACATACCTATGAAGGAGAAATGAGAATCATCCTCTTGTGGATGAAATGATAAAAAATAATATGAGGGATTATATGAAGAAAAAATATGTTAATATTCTTGTCTGTGTCGGAATGCTGTTGGCAACCTTCACTAGTTTCGGTTACCCCACTGCATCGGCACAACCTCCTGCCGTGCCTAGCGAACCAATCCCATCACCAGGGTCAAGCAGTGTCACCGTGTTTGTGGACCTGGAATGGGCTGGTGGTGAGCAGAACGTATCCTTTGATATCTATTTTGGTGTTGAAAACCCACCACCATTGGTCTTAACTGACGTCCTAGAGCCGAAGTATGAACCTGAGCGTCTTTTGTTGAACACGACGTATTACTGGCAGATTGTTTCTCATAACAGTCTCTATGAATACACCACGGGACCCATCTGGAATTTCACCACTGCGGGGAATCAACCGCCATTCAAACCAACGGTCCTTGATGGGCCTCAGAACGCTGGGAAAAATATACCCTTGGAGTTCGTGACCGTCGCCCCTGATCCGGAGGGAGACAAAGTCATGTATCAATGGGACTGGGGGGACGGCAACGTCAGTGACTGGTACGGTCCGTATGAATTCGGTGAGCAAACTACGACAACCCATCAATGGGTTGAAAATGGAACCTATGAGGTAAAAGTACGGGCACGAGATGATTCCGGCAAACAGAGCGGCTGGTCAAAGGCTTATAATGTGACTATCCAACCTCAAGTCGAGTTATCAAACTGTAAACCAGGGTACCTTTACTTTGTGTTCTTAACCTTTGACAAAACCTATGGATATATTTACTCACTGGATCTCCTAGGTATATCCCTGATCATAAGCACCGGTGGGATGCGGGTCAATGCCATTGGCTCTGATTCTGTTCACTCCGTGGTTTTCCAGATGCAGAATAAATTTTTAGAGGACCAACGATGGAATGCGACCTCCATCAATGAAACCGGAACTGTGTATGAGGGGTACTTCTACCTCAACGACGGTCTGTATGAGACCTCCGCGTATGCCTACGACAGCGCGGGTCGCTTGATTGACCGAGCATCCCGTCAGTACGTCATCTACTATGAGTGGAAGTTCATCTTGCTTAAACAACTCCTGGGTCTTGGTGCAACCTAAGATACCAAGAGAGAACCACTCGATGGATCGACTCCCCTACTGGAGTCTTTCCCCTGTTTTTTTTTTAAAAAAAAATTGAGACCGCTGAGAATTCTTATAGGCTTAAATACCTTAGTGTGATTCCTTTCATCATTAATTGGGGGTGAAATCGATCGATGAGGTAACAATAAAAATCATCGCGATAGAAAAAAACGATGATGTGAATTTCATTTTCGGACAAACACATTTCATCAAAACCGTTGAAGACCTGTACGAGGCGATGAAAAATACGGTTCCCAACGGAAAGTTCGGTATCGCGTTTTGCGAAGCCAGTGGAGCCTGTAAGATCCGCAGCGAGGGCAACGATGCCGCTTTACAGAAACTTGCGGAGAAAAACGCCCAAAACATCGGAGCAGGACATACCTTTCTGATTTTCATGAAGGACTGTTATCCTCTGAATGTGCTTAATGCCATCAAAAACGTCCCTGAGGTCTGCAATATTTTCTGTGCAACTGCAAATCCAACCAAGGTCGTGGTGGCCGAATCAAAACTCGGCTCAGGAACTGGTCGAGGCATCCTTGGTGTCATCGACGGATTCATCCCCACCGGTGTAGAGACCACTGAGGAGATAGCCTGGCGGAAGAACTTCCTACGGCAGATTGGTTATAAACTCTAACGGTCATGGCCGTGTTTTCCAACCAGCGGCACAAACACACATCCACCCAGATTTCGGATTGTTTGTTTTTGATGCTCTTTTGTAAGAAGGGTAAGGTCACAGTACATATCACCGACTGGGACAAGGAGTTTTCCTGGGTCTTGTAATTGATCAATCAACGGTTGTGGAATGCGAGGGGCGGCACAAGTGACATAGATCCGATCATAGGACTGATGCGCAGGAAGCCCGCAGGATCCATCACCGACTTCCACCACCACGTTAGAACAATGGATCTGCTCAAGGTTCTGTTTAGCGGTCGCTGCCAGCGTCTGAAATCGTTCGATGGTATACACCATGCCGGTGTTCCCAACAATGTGTGCTACGATTGCGGCATGATACCCAGAACCTGTACCAACCTCTAAAATTCTCTGGCCCTTGTGGAGGTCCAATGCCTCACACATGATTGCGACCATATGAGGAGCCGAGATCGTCTGACCATTCCCAATGTCCAAGGGGGTGTCCACATATGCATAGGTCTTGAGAGCCTCTGGGACGAAGACTTCTCGGGGAACGTCTCGGAAAGCCTGGATCACTGCATCGGTGTGAAGATACCCTTCCGTGTGCAGTTGATTGACCAGTCGGTCTCGTTCTTGTTCAAACATATGATACTCTTTGAGTAAATGATCAAGATATATATCACCTTGCACCATTTATTTTTTATACCAAGAATCTATTTTCAGCCTTCTATTATGAAGAAACGACTGGTCATAGCGCTTGGTGGAAACGCGTTAATAAAAAAAGGTCAGAAAGGCACTATTTACGAGCAGTTCGCAAACACCCGTGAGAGCTGTCGATCGATCGTCCGGATGATCAAAGAAGGCTGGGATGTCGTCATCACCCATGGAAACGGTCCTCAAGTAGGAGCCCTTGTGCTTCAAAACCAAGCAGCAAAAGACATCACCCCGGAGATGCCTCTGGGGATCTGCGTCGCTGAAAGCGAAGGATTAATCGGTTATATGATCCAGCAATGCCTCTCCAATGAGCTGAAACGAGAGCAACTGGAAAGACCGGTTATCGCCCTTATCACCCAAGTGATTGTTGATCCAAAGGATCCTTCGTTAGAAAACCCCACGAAACCGATCGGTCCGTATTATAATGAGGAGGAATCCCTTCGTATGCTTCACGAGGGGTACCATATGACTCGTTTACCCCGAGGCTGGAGGATTGTCGTACCCTCCCCAGACCCGATCCGCATCGTCGAAGGTGATATCATCCGCAAGATGCTCGATGATGATATCATTGTCATCGCCTCCGGGGGTGGAGGGATGCCGGTCATCGAGAAAGAAGGCTGGGGCTTGGACGGTCTTGAAGCAGTAGTCGATAAGGATCTTGCCGCGGAACGACTCGCTGAGGCGGTCGGAGCTCAAGTCCTGCTCATCTTAACCGATGTCGAAAAAGTGTATCTTCACTATAACACCCCTTCACAAGAACCCCTGCAGAAGGTCACCTATGATCAGATGAAACAATACTATCTTGATGGGGAATTCCCTGAAGGGAACATGGGGCCAAAGATCCTAGCAGCCTTGCGTTTCCTAGAATATGGTGGAGAACGCGTCATCATCTCAAACATCGAACAAGGCTGGGAGGCTCTTGAGGGAAAAACCGGCACCTTAATTGTCCCTAAATAAGCCGAGGGTCTCTACACGTGTTTTTTATAAGCCTTCAATGCATATACCGCAGGTAACCCCATGGATACCTCAATAGAAAAACAAATCAAAGAAATAGAAGATGAGATTTTCAAGACTCAGAAAAACAAAGCCACTGAGCATCATATCGGGAAACTCAAAGCAAAAATGGCGCGTCTTCGGGAGATGGGTGAGAAGCGAAAAAGCTCAGGCCAGAAAGGAAAAGGCTTCTCCATTAAAAAATCTGGGGATGCGACCGTCGGCATCGTCGGGTTCCCCAGTGTTGGGAAAAGCACGCTTTTAAATCAGCTCACCGCGGCGGACAGCAAAGTCGGAGATTACGATTTCACAACCTTAGAAACTATCCCGGGGATGCTGAAATACAAGGGGGCGGAAATTCAAATCCTAGACCTCCCTGGTCTCATCGTTGGTGCATCCAAGGGGAGAGGCCGGGGGCGAGAAGTCATCTCAGCGGTCCGCAGCGTTGATCTGCTTCTCTTGATGATCGATGCATTTGACCTGCACTATCTCAACCTCATCGAAAAAGAGCTTCAGGTGGCAGGGGTGCGGATGAATCAGAAGAAACCAGAGGTCGTCATCACAAAAAAATCATATGGAGGGATAGTGGTGAACTCCACGGTTCCCCTTACGTATCTGAACGAGCTGCTTGTGAAATCCATCGCCTCTGAGTTTGTCATCAATGCAGATATCACCCTGCGGGAGGACCTCACTGAGGATCAACTCATTGATACATTTGCGCAAAACCGGGTGTATATCCCTGCGTTGGTCGTCATCAATAAAACAGACTTAGTCGCTCCTGAGGTGTTAAAGTCCATGGTCACTCAACTGCATCAACGTCGATGGGACGTTTGTGCTATCTCTGCGAAAAACAAGCAGAACCTTGATCATCTGAAGGAACAGATTTTTTTGCATTTACGGCTCATCCGAATTTTTATGAAACCGGTGGGAAAGAAAGCTGACTATATGCAACCAATGATTCTGCGTGAAGGCGAGACGGTTGGTGACGCCTGTCGACATATCCATCGTGATTTCCATCGGAACTTCCGGTACGCCTCCGTCTGGGGTCCGTCTGCGAAACATGCAGGGCAAAAGGTAGGCCTTGAACACGTCCTGAAGGATCAGGATGTCCTGACGATCGTCGTGACAAAATAAAAACGAGTTCCTTCTATGGTTTTTTTTTATGTGATGGAAAGCTTATTTATTTGCCTTCCTGATTACCCCCTGTCGATGAGACAACAGGTGATGAGTGATGTTGAAAACTCCCGCGATTGTGTTAAACGTGAAAACCTATACGGAATCCACTGGTACAAACGCTCTTGAGCTGACGAGACTCATGGGGAAGATTGCTTCTGAGACCAATGTGAGTATGGCAATTGCAGTGCAAGCCTGTGACCTCTCCAGATGTGCTGAACTGGGTAGTATTCCTGTCTATGCACAGCACATTGATCCGATTAAACCCGGAAGTAGTACTGGGTGGACGTTACCAGAGGCGGTTAAACAAGCTGGAGCAGTCGGCACGCTGATTAACCATAGTGAGCATCGGTTGATTCTTGCGGACATCGACACCTGCATATTGCGTGCGAAGGACCTTGGGTTAGAGACCCTTGTCTGTACTAATAATGTGGCGACCTCCAAAGCAGTCGCTACTTTTTCACCTGGGTTGCTTGCGGTGGAGCCTCCGGAGCTTATCGGTGGGGACATCTCGGTAACTACTGCAGACCCAGGTATCGTCAGTAACACCGTCCAAGCTGTTCGAAAAATCAACAGTTCCGTAAAAATCCTCTGCGGCGCTGGGGTGAAAAACGGAAAAGATGTGTCTAAAGCAATTGAGCTTGGTGCCGATGGTGTGCTTCTCGCCAGTGGTGTGGTCAAAGCAAAAAACAAAGAAGAGGTCCTTCGGGATTTAGCCGCAGGCATTTTTTAGAATATTATGCTTCTTTGAGCTGTCTGATGGCCGTCCGATAATCTTTGCTATGGAAGATGAAGCTTGCTGCAACTAGGACATCAGCCCCGTTCTGTTTCACTAGCCTGGCGTTTTGATTATTGATTCCGCCATCGATTTGTAAGTAGATCTTCTTGTGTGTGCGTTGAATGGCTTCATACGCCTGCTTAAGCTTGGGGACCATCTCAGGGATGAAACGCTGACCTGAAAAACCAGGGTGAACCGACATGATCAATACCAGGTCGACCTCAGGGAGTAGCATGCTGATTTCCTCAAAGGAGGTCTCTGGGTTTATCGAAATCCCTGCCTTACCTCCACCTTCCTTGATATGACGCAGGATCGGGACAGGGTCTGCGTTAGCCTCTTTATGAATGGTGATAAGGTCAGCACCCGCTTTCAAGAAGGCATCGACATACTTTTCCGGATGTTGTATCATCAGATGACAATCCAGGAACAGAGTGGTTTTTTTCCGTATGTTTTCAACCACCACTGGCCCAATTGTGATGTTTGGGACGAAATGACCATCCATGACATCGATGTGAAGCCATTCTGCCCCTGCATCAGCGACTGCTGTGATTTCCTCTTGGAGTCTTGTAAAATCCGCAGATAGAATCGATGGAGCGACAATCACCATAGATACTCAGCAGATGATATGACCCAGGTCTTTATAAAACTAAACCATTCTTCTTGAGATGTGATCCTGTCCTGGAATTATGTCAAAATGATATTCTACCAGCATACGCTTTTATAGATGAAGCACCCTCGTAGGTCTTGGAACACCGATATGGTCAGGCCGAACACCATCTTTTTTTCCCAAGGCCTGCCCATCCCATCCCATATCTTTCTTCTCCGAGAACAACAGAGAGTGTTAAAATATATAAAGATTGCACGATATAGCCCTTGTCAAATCCCATAGAAGGTTGACCGTTATGAAGGAATTAGAGAAAACATCCTCTGTGTGCCCTGCGTGTTTCCAAGAAGGGAAAATCCATAAGATTGATGCAAAGATCATTGAAGATGACGGGAAAGTCTGGATTGCCAAAACATGTGATGAACATGGAGAGTTTAAGGATATTTACTTTGGTGATGTCGGGTTGTATCAGAAATGGATGAAATTCGGGAAAAGTGGTGACGTTAACCCTGATGTGAAGACCTCATTATTTGACGATCCTTCTTTGTATCCGGAGCATCGGTCGCAAAGTGTGCTGACGAATCTGTTGGTGACGAACCGATGTAACCTGCGTTGCGGGTATTGTTTCATGAATGCAGGTGCCTCAGGGTACGTCTATGAACCTTCCCTTGATGAGATTAAAAAAATGCTGGAGCAGGCGCGCAAGGAACGACCGATGGGATCTAAAGCGATCCAGATCACAGGCGGGGAGCCTACGATTCGGGAGGATCTCTTTGACATCGTCCGGCTTGCTCGAGAAGCGGGTTTCTCTCATATCCAGCTGAACTCCAATGGGATTAAACTTGCAGAGAGTGTAGAGTATTGTAAGAAACTGAAAGAAGCAAAGGTCAACACAGTGTACATGAGTTTTGATGGAGTCAGTAAGGAGACGAATCCCTGGATTGACCAGCTTATTCAGACAATTGAGAACTTCCGTGAGGCGAATCTCCGTGCAGTGCTTGTCCCAGTGATCATCGGTGAGAAGAATCTTCATGAGACCGGGAAGATTATTCAGTTTGCATTAGATCATATCGACATTATCCGTGGCGTGAACTTCCAGCCGGTCTCGTTCTGCGGGCGGATTACGAAAATTAAGGATGAGAAACGGGAGAAACAACGGGTGGATTACGTCCGCATGATGGAGGTGATCGAAAAGGAGTTCCATGGTCTGATCAGCCGGGATGATTTCTATCCGGTTCCCTTCGTGTATCCTGTCTCTGAGCTCATCGAGTCATTGAAGGGAGAAAAACAAGTCGAGTTCACCGCCCATCCAGGGTGCGGTGGTGCGACATACATCTTCCTTGAGGATGGTAAACCGTTGCCGATCACCCGGTTCATCGATGTGGAAGGATTCATGAAATTCATCAATAAACAAGCTGAGGTGAAAGGACCATTGAAAAAAGTACGGGTCGCGACATCCTTCCTTCGGAACGTGGATAAATTCGTTGATAAGGAGAAAGCGCCAAAGGATTTCGATCTGAAAAAGATCCTGATTGATGCCGCGGTCGGTGGAAGCTATGATTCCTTACGTGGTTTCCATTATAAGAGTCTGTTTGTTGGTTCAATGTGGTTCATGGATACCTTTAATTTGAATCTCCATCGGCTGGAACGATGCTGCATCCATTACACGACCGAGGAGGGCATCATTCCCTTCTGTTCCTACAATGGTCTTGGATATGGGGATAAAATCCGTGAGAAGCATTCTCTACCTATCAAGGAATGGGAGGAGAAAACAGGTCGGCCGATGCGGGATGACCTTTGGAAACATGGCCCGTTAACCTAAAATCATTATTCTTTTTTTTTCTCTTTATTCTCTTGGTTTTCTCCTTATTCTATGATAGTACAAAAATATATAAATAACGTAATCAAATATAGAGGTATAGAAAACCTTTAAGGTCTAAGGGGATTATTGTATGAAACATAGAGGAAATAAAACGTATAGGTTCTACAAGGCTTTAGTTATCGTTGTCACATTTGGTCTCTTACTCATTCCAGGTTATGCTCTGGCACATATCTCTGATATAATGAGCGATCCTACACCACATCACCCTGCATACATACAAAGTAGAGACGACCTAAAAACCGTCGTGATACCTCCCCGTAGTTCTCCATATCATCTGAATCCTCTTTCCACAATGAATCTTGATATTGCTGAATTGATTCAGCAGGTGGATGAATCTCTTATCCTTGGATATTTGGAGAATCTAACAAGTTTTGGGCCACGGCTCTCCGGGACAATTGCGTGTAATTTGTCTGCCCAATATCTTTATGAGACATTCCAGGGGATGGGTTTAGAGGTCCGCTATCATAATTACACTGATTATACGGTCTCTGGAAGGAATGTTGAAGCGACATTACCCGGGACCGGATCTGATAATATCTTTATCATCTGTGGGCATTATGATTCAGTTGCCTCTAGTCCTGGTGCGGATGATGACGGCTCTGGTGTCGCAGCAGTCCTTGCTGCAGCAGAAGTGATGAGGAACTATGAGTTTTTCCACACCATACGATTTGTCGCATTTTCCGGGGAGGAACAAGGATTGGTTGGAAGCTCTCATTACGCGGAGGATGCTTATGCAGCGAATGAAACCATAATCGCAGTCCTCAATGCAGATATGATTGGGTTTGCTCCTTTACCATCTGATGGCACCAAAGGGAAAATATTTGAGAATGAGGCTTCCGAGTGGATCGTGCAGTACAGCCAAGCGGTAAGCCAAAACTACTGGGATTACATTGGTATTGAACTGACGCCTCAGGGTGAGACCTGGGGGAGTGACCATTATTCGTTCTGGCAGTATGGGTATGATGCAGTGTTTTATCATGAACATAATTTCAATGATTATTATCACTCTGCAAATGACACAATAAATCATATGAATCTTTCCTACTCTTCTCGATTCACCAGGCTTATTTTAGCAACCCTCGCAGAGATGGCGTTGCAACCACGCCCGGTGCTTGAAATCTCCAGCATCAGTGGAGGTCTTGGGATCACCACACAAGTTCGCAACGTCGGTGAGCTCAACGCTAGTGATGTGAATATTTCCATTTCTTTGACTGGGGGATTGCTGGGATTGTACGATATGTCTTCTATCACGGGAGTTGATTTGCTCGCACCATTAGAATCAACACAGCATAAAGCGATTCCATTCCGGATAGGTACTATCGAAATTGAGGTAGCCGCATGGGCATCCAACGCAGATCAAGTGACAAAACATGCGACAGGGTTCCTGCTAGGTCCTCTTGTGCTGAGGCTTGTTGTCACCCCATAATTTTCTTTTTTTTCTATTTCATCAGTTCCTTTTGCTCCTGATTATGAAGCGAGAACCTTAATATCTACTTATTTTATACCTGTCTGAACCCTTTCAGAGAAAAGGGAGGCGCTTCCATGGCAATTATCATTACTGGATCTGGTTTTACTATCGAAAAACTCATTGAGGTCGCACGACATCATGAGGAGATACAACTCCATCCGGATGCTCTTGCCCGTATCAAGGCATGTCGGTTGATGCTTGAGAATAAAATCAAAGCCCATGAGATTATGTACGGAGTCAACACGGGGATTGGGGAGTTCTCTGAAGTCGTACTGAATGATTCCCAGATGAAGGAGTTCCAGAAATATCTTATTTACAACCATGCAGCAGGCATTGGAGATCCCGCCCCGCTGGAGTATGTCCGTGGCGCGATGGTCGCCCGGGTAAATGTCCATGCGCATGGGAACTCAGGGTGTCGCCCGGAGATCACTCAGACGTTGATTGAGATGTTAAATAAAGGTGTCACCCCGTTTGTCTGTCAGAAAGGCAGTGTTGGTGCTTGTGGAGATTTGGCTCCGATGGCACAGATCGCATTACTTATGATGGGGGAGGGAAAAGCATACTATAAAGGAGAATTGCTGCAGGGTCGGGATGCGATGAAGAAAGCAGGGATACCCATCCCTGGGTTGCAGGCACGGGATGGTCTGGCGATCATCAACGGATCAAATCTGTTGACTGCGATGAGTGGTTTATTTTTATATGATGCGAATAATTGGTTGAAGCAAGCAGAAATAGCAGCGGCTATGTCCCTTGAAGCCTTAAAGGCGAACATGAAACCGTACAACGTGAAGATCCATCAGGTGCGCGGGTTCCCTGGGGCGGTTCGAAGTGCTCTAGCGATTCAGAAATGCATCAAAGGCGGAGACCTAATTGAGGGTAAAATGAAATGTAAAGTCCAGGATGCCTATTCGATGCGGTCGACTCCCCAGGTGATTGGAGCGGCTCATGATGCTCTTGCGTATGCGCGGTCTCAGGTGGAAATCGAGCTGAATGGTGTGGGGGATAACCCGATTTTCTTCCCTGATGAGAACCTTCAGTTATCCGGGGCGAACTTCCAGGGATCACCCGTATCACTTCCAATGGATATGGCGGGTACGGCTATTACCATGGTATCTGTGTTATCAGAGCGTCGGATGAATCGTCTGAACAACCCTGCGTTGAATGTCGGGTTACCCGCGTTTCTAACTAAAGGAGCGGGGATGTTCTCTGGTTTGATGTTGAGTCAGTACACCGCGGATGCGTTGATTGTCGAACAGCGAATCTTATCAGCTCCTGCGTCGATCCAGTCGATTCCTGCTGCCGCGGACCAGGAGGATTTTGTCTCAATGGGGATGACAACAGCGATTAAGAATTTCCAGATTCTTGATAATGCCTATGGGATTCTTGGGATCGAGTTTATGGCTGCCGCGCAAGCCCTGGATTTCCGTGATTATCAATGCGGGAAAGGGGTGACAAAGGCAAAAGAAATCATCCGAAAACATGTTAAGTTCCTCGATGAGGATCGACCGTTATACCCGGATCATACTACAATGAAGGAGCTGGTGAAATCCGGTGAGATTCTCCATGAAGTCGAGACCGCTGTAGGAAGTCTGGAGTAGAGTCACAGGTTTCTTTTTCAATTTTTTTTATTTTTTGATCATCGGGATTTGAATATGTGATTGTTTCACTTGTTGAATCGCTTCTTTGTATCCAGCGTCTGCATGTCGAGCGACCCCCATACCTGGGTCGGTGGTGAAGACCCGTCTGATGCGTTCATCGGTTTCTGTGGTGCCGTCACAAACAACAACCATCCCTGCATGTGTGGATAATCCAATGCCGACACCCCCGCCATTGTGGATTTGTACGCTATCTGCTCCTGCGGCGCAGTTGAGAAGTGCGTTGAGTAACGGCCAGTCTGCGATTGCGTCACTGCCGTCTCTCATTGATTCGGTTTCCCGGTATGGTGAGGCAACACTGCCGCTATCGAGATGATCCCTGGTGATGGCGATGGGGCCGATTTTTTTCTCCCGGACCATTTTATTGATGACCAGGGCGAACTCTGCTCGCTCCCCGTATCCAAGCCAGCAGACACGCGCGGGAAGTCCTTCCCAGGGGAGGTGCTTCTCGGCAAGGGTGATCCAGTTTGTTAACACCATGTCTTTTGGAAAGAGTCTTCTGGCTGCTTCATCGGTTTTGAGAATATCCTTTGGGTCACCGGTGAGTGCGAGCCAGCGGAAGGGTCCTCGGCCGACACAGAACATCGGTCTGATGTATGCGGGGACAAACCCGGGGTAGTCAAACGCGTTTTTCAAGCCTGCTTTCATGGCTTGGCCTCGGAGGTTGTTCCCGTAATCGAACACTATTGAACCTTTCTTTTGAAAATCAAGGAGTGCAGTACAATGTTGTTTGATGCTTTGCATGGACTGTTTGATGTATAAGGTGGGGTTCTTTTTTCGTAGTTCATCTGCTTGTCGGAGTGATTCACCGTAGAATTTTGCAGGGACATATCCGTTGAGCTCATCATGTGCTGAGGTCTGATCGGTGACGATATCCGGGTTGAATCCTTCTTTCACTAACCAGGGCATGATGGTTGCGCAATTTCCCAATAAGCCAATAGAGAGTGGTTTTTTTTCTTTTTTCGCTTGAGCTGCGAGTGTTACTGCTTCATTGATATCTTTTATTTTTTTGTCACAGAATCCTGCGTTGATTCGTCGGTCGATACGTTTTTCATCACATTCAACCGCGAGGCACACGCCTTGGTTCATGGTGACGGCGAGCGGTTGCGCACCACCCATACCACCAAGTCCACCGGTGAGGACGATCTTTCCTTTCAGGGTGCTTTTGAAATGTTTTTTTGCACAAGCAGCAAACGTCTCATAAGTCCCTTGGATGATTCCTTGGGTGCCGATGTAACACCAGGACCCTGCAGTCATCTGCCCATACATGGTTAAGCCTTGGTGTTCGAGGTTTCGAAAGTTCTCCCAGGTGCTCCAGTGTGGGACGAGGTTTGAGTTCGCCATGAGGACCCGTGGTGCGGTCGTCCAGGTTTTGAAGACCGCGACTGGTTTTCCTGATTGAATGATGAGTGTTTCATCATCGTTGAGTTTTTTTAGAGTGGTGACGATTGCGTCGTAGCATTTCCAGTTGCGTGCTGCTTTACCGGTGCCACCGTAGATGATGAGGTCCTCTGGTTTTTCTGCGTTCTCCAGATTGTTCTCCAGCATCCGGAGGATTGCTTCTTGTTTCCAGTTTTTACAGCGCAGCTTGTTTCCCTTTTGAACCTTCACGTGTCGTGTCATGGTTTCGAATTTGCACAAGGAAAACGATATACAAAAACTTTGTTACATGTAGAATAAAAGGGAAGGACGGCTGGCCTCACTAGGAGGGGATGGGATGCACTCTAACAAAATAACAACTACCAGCCCAATTCCTTCCATGTTATAATAAGAATAACCCCTATATATGCTTTTCGATTAAATGAAGGAAATACTGACGACGTTGCTGCCCCGAAGGATAATTCTCCCCAGTCGGCGTTTGGTTTCATCCTTGGATTCTTCGACTTCATCCAGCACGAGGTTCATGTATTCATCGTATCCTAACAGCTTGCCTTCAATATGTCTGCCATCTTTTAAGAGAAGGAGTAATTTCTGGTTCACTGCTTTTTCCAGGACATCTAATGGTAAGGACATGGCAGAAGGTAAGGAGAGCACCCTTTTTAAAACTATTCCTTAGCCCCTCGAAGAACGTGGTTTCATCATCCTAGGGGTACCCACCAATACGTAAACTAGGGTCTCCAAACAGTGCCCATGATTCCATGACTTTCGCATCAATCCATGAGTCACCAAGCCCTGGGGAATCCCATTTCACGGGGTACGTCTGTGCGTACCAGCTGACTGCAGCAGACCAGGTGTCTCCTAAAATAGTGGCTTGGTTCTGTCCATAGGAATGGAAAAACGCGCACTCCAGTTCATTGATGCCCCCTTTAAAGGAGGTCTTATCCTCTTTGGTGAACCCCAAGGCGGTGCACCCAATGCTGCAGATCGAACCACCGGTTGGTTCCCGGAGGATACGTTCACTCCAACACTCCGGGACGTACTCCTGTTTCCATCGTGTGTCTTTGTTAAACAGTCGTCTCAGACAGACATCGAACTGACTATTGTGACAGCCGCTGACCACACAGACCGGAAGTCGGTCCTTATTGCGGAACTTCCACATATCATTACTGTTCGGACCCTGGACAAAGCCTGTCCCATTGGCTTTGTTGTTCCCCCACTGCTTAGGGCTTCCATGGCCGACAAAGTACACAAACCCGTACCCGTTATGAAACTCCCTGATGACGTCTTTCTTGTCAGTAAACGTCTCATCCGATGTGTACAGCCGAGTAGGGGTAAACCCCGTCATGTTCTCAATTGCACGATCCCCGTAATATTCTCCCTCATACCCGGTCCAGTTCGGATTACCTGACACAGGGTACGTGTCTCCAGCGACTACCAAAATCCGTGAAAACCAGGATTGGCCAAACGCGGTTGTCTCATAATTAATGATCTTCTGAACGATGATTCTGACCTCCCGGGGATTGCGACATGGCAGACGACCCACGGCGACATCCGGGGCTAGGTCAATATCGACATCCTGCGCATTCTCCCCCATATACCATTCCCCATACACCCCGTCACCATCACTGTCCCAGCTGGAAAACCCCCCGTTCCGATCATAGATATCCGCGAAATACAGGTCACTGAGATACCCAACATCCCAATCATCCACCATGTTGACGTACCGCACTGGGCAATACCAGGATGGAAGGAACTGGCTGCTTCTCCCCCCCACCAAGAGAACATATTCAACGCCCCAGATCTCAACAGCCGCCTTGATGAAATATTTCAGCTTCTCCGCCTCATCACGACCCTCCCAGTACATCTGATGATACACCTCGGAGAGCGTGACCAGTTTTGTGCTCATACCATGGGCGTTCTTATGCGCAACCAGTGGTTGTAGCTCGTTTTTAAAAACCGTCGGCGTCAGAATCAACAGCGAGTACACCACGTTTGACTCCTGCGAAGTCTCTGTAAGCTCAATTCCTCTTGGTTCCCCCTGTGCTTCAACAAAGGGACTCAGACCAGAACAGAGAAAAACCACGATAATACCATAGACTTGTAATCGATGTCTTCCTTTCATTTTCATACCAACCCCTTCATCAATATACTATTGACTCCATACATATGTATTCCTAAATGACGGATCCCCCTGCTTGCGGATACCCACCAATCTTTAAACTAGGGTCCCCAAACAACGCCCATTGCTGCACGGTTTTTGCATCAATCGCACTATCCCAAGCAGCAGGTGTGTCCCAATCAATCGGATACCGATTCAGATAATTTGTAATCGCATTGCCCCAGGCGTTCCCAAGAATGGTTGTCCCATTCACCCCATACTCGTAAAAGAACGTTGGCTCAAGAAAATCACCAGCACCACTGAAGGACTGCTTATCCTCCTTTGACATCCCCAGTCCCGTACACCCAATCGTCGCAATCGACCCACCATTGTTCATCCGCGTCAGCTTCCACCCCCAACACTCACGAATCCAGGTGTAATGCCAAAACAACCCTGAGGGTGACGTACGACTCGAGAAATACCGCAACCCTTGTTCTTTGATTCCCCACAAGATATTCTTCGGTGTGACATCGAACTCGTTGTTATGACACCCTCCGACGATACACACCGGCAACATCCGTTTGTTCCGAAGAAGATCCATCGACACCGTGTTTAACCCATTAATCCAGGTCTGCGGTTTGTCCGTCGGATGAGTGCTCCAGGAAAACGCGTTCGCATGCCCCTCAAACATCAAAAAACCACACCCGCCATTGATCGCGCGAATCACATCCCGCGGCCCGGTAAAAGACTCATCAGACGTCCAGAGTTTCACTGGTTCAAACCCAGACATATTATCAATAGCATCCTGCGTGTTTTCCTCCCCTTCATTCCCTGTCCAATTTGGGTTCAATGACTCAGGGTAGGTGTCACCAGCGACAACCACAAACCGATGGAACCACTCCTGACCAAACGCAGTGGTCTCATAGGTAATGATCTTCCGTACCATCACCCGGACCTCAGCGTCATTCACACAAGCAAGACGCCCGACATACACATCCGGGTACAAATCAATATCCCGGTCCCGCGCAGTCGCACCATACCATTCACCATACACCCCGTTGTTACCTGAATCCCAGCTAGAAAAATTATGGTTCCTATCATAGAGATCCGCATAATACAACTCAGAAATAAAACACGGCTCATCCCAGCCGCTGTTATTATCCGCATTATACACATACCGAATGGGGATGGTTTCGAAATCCCCCACCAACAGGACATACGTGATCCCCCAGGTCTCCTTTGCCGTCTTAATGAAATACTTAATTTTCTCCTGCGGATCCCGCCCATACCAGAACATCTGATGGTACACCTCGTTTAGAGTCACCAGGTTGGTCTTCACCCCCACCCGATTTTTATGGGTCACCAACGGCTGCAACTCATTGACAAATTTTCTTGGAGCGATGATCAACAAATCATACACCACGGGAGTTGAAATTCCAGGGAAAGACCCCTTCACATACCCCCCAACATTCGTAAAGAGAGATGCATTCTGTGCCATAAAAGCAGGACACCATAACAATCCAAAAAATACGACAGCGAGAACAAAAAGCTGTTTGATGAACACCGATTGAGATACCTTCATACGCAAACCCCTATCAATAAATATACGCGAGGCTTAATAAATCTTTCATCCTTTGTATATCCCCGAAATACACCCAAATAAAGATATTAATACAGCGTGTACCATGGGGGGCGTCACATGAGAACCACCTGCAACTATCCCTGTTTCCGAACCAAGGAAAAACAGATTTCAAAGAGAGAGCAAAAAACACAACCTCTTCAGCTTGTATTTTTCGATATGGACGGAGTCCTGCTTGATACCGTCAGCTCATGGAAATACATCCATGAACAATTTGGGACAACCAATGAACGATCCATCATGCCATACCTACGAGGAGACATTGATTATCTCGAGTTCATCCGACGAGATGTCTCCCTCTGGCGAACCAATGGAGAAGCAGTCAGCAAAAAAACCCTTGAAAACATCCTGTACTCCATCCCATTTATACCCGGTGTACAAGAAACAATCTCCTATCTAAAAAACCAGGGGATCAGAACCGCGATCGTCACTGCTGGCCTTGACATCCTTGCTGAAAAAGTCGCTGGCGAGGTTGGAATTGACTACACCTACGCAAACGCGGTAAAGGTCGGAGCAGACGGACGACTAACCGGTGAAGGCGTCCTCCAAGTAGAACTCATGCAGAAGGATAAAAACGTCCGAGACCTGGTAAAAAAACTCAATCTCCCCTTGACAGCGTGCGCCGCGGTGGGGAACTCCTGTTTCGACATCCCCATGCTGGAGGTCTGTGGCATTGGGATCGCATTTAACCCTGAGGATACCTGCATCATTCATAACGCTGATGTAGTGGTCACTGAAAAAGATTTACGGAAACTCATCCCCACCTTCCAGAAATACCTCTCCTGACCGATTTTTTCTTCACTACGAAAGGGACTGATCGACTGATCATCCTTTCGTTGACAAGATATTGAATCATGGAAAATCATCTGTCGATACCTTTTAATCTGTCTTCACCTATGTCGCAGCTCGATAGCTATGGTTCTTGATAATCTTGGGGATTCCCTCAAAAGGACGATCAAAAAAATCGCAAACGCAGTCCATGTCGACGCAACTCTCGTCAAAGAAATCGTCCGAGACATACAACGCGCGCTCCTCCAATCCGATGTCAACGTCAAACTCGTCCTAGAGCTTTCAAAAAAGATAGAGCAACGTGCCTTAGAGGAAAAACCACCCGCTGGTATGACCAACCGGGAGCATGTCATCCATATCGTCTATGATGAGCTAGTCCATATCATTGGAGCATCCCGGGAGCTGGCTATTCGCAAACAAGTCATCATGATGGTCGGTTTATACGGACAAGGAAAAACCACGAGTTGTGGGAAACTAGCGACCTATTTTAAAAGAAAAGGATTACGACCCGTGCTGATCGCCGGGGATGTGCATCGACCAGCTGCCTATGAACAACTCCAACAAATCTCCGAACAGGTTGAAGTCCCTTTCTATGGGGATAAATCAGAGAAAAACGCAGTCCGCGTCATCAAAGACGGCCTGGATAAATTCAAACGTGTCGCGGATGTCATCATCGTCGATACCTCCGGTCGACATAAACTTGAGGATGATTTAATCACCGAGATGAAAGATATCTTCAAAACCATCAAACCCGATGAGAAACTCCTGGTCATGGATGCTGCGATGGGCCAACAAGCTGGTCCGCAAGCAAAAGCCTTCAACGATGCCATCGGCATCACAGGTATAGTCCTCACCAAACTTGACGGGACTGCGAAAGGAGGCGGGGCGTTATCAGCGGCAGCAGAAGTCGGTGCCCCTATCGTGTTCGTCGGGACTGGTGAACATTCCACTGATTTTGAGAAATTCGACCCCTCCGGGTTCATCTCCCGGCTCCTTGGGATGGGTGACATCAAATCACTCTTAGAGCGAGCTGAGGAAAGCATGAAAGGCAAGGATGCGGAAAAAACCGCTCGAAAACTCATGTCCGGGAAGTTTAACCTCAACGACATGTACGAGCAGATGAACATGATCTCTGGGATGGGGCCTTTATCAAAGATAGCAGAGATGCTCCCTGGCGGTATGTCCGGGAAACTCAAAAACGTAGACATGGATGAAACCCAGGGGAAACTGAAACGATTCCGGATCATCCTTGATTCCATGACTAACCAGGAACGGGAAAACCCCGACTGCATCCAAGCCTCACGCATCCGGCGGATCGCCAAGGGTGCCGGGGTGGAAAATAAGGATGTCAAAGAAGTACTGAAATATTATAACATGACGAAACGGATGATGAAAGGATTTTCCAGTGACCGAAAAATGCGTCGGAACCTCATGCGACAACTTGATTTTGGGAAATAAACCACCAGGGACTATGCAAGTGAAGAATCAACAGGAACTGATTCTGAATGGAACAACACCAATTCTTCAGCAGAAACGACAAGATGTCCTGGAAATGCTCACCGCTGCCCTTGATGCAGTACAACCAGCACAGGTCATCAGTCGTGTCATACGAGATTCACAGCTTTTGTTTCCCTCAGAAACCATTGACCTAGCAACGTTTGACCATGTGTATGTTATCGGTTTTGGAAAAGCAAGTGTTGGGATGACCCAAGCAGTCCTTAATGCGACGACAGTGACGAGAGGAGTGATCATTACAAATGACGCCCAAGCAACACTGAACCATCCCTCTCTTGAGGTCGTCCTGGGAGGTCATCCGTTGCCAAATGAAGGAAGCATCCAGGGCACCGAAAAAATCCTTCAGCTGCTCCATGACTGCTCAGAAAATGATTGTGTCCTTGTCCTCATCTCTGGTGGAGGCTCCTCCTTGTTCTGCAAACCCCGTGTCCCCCTTTCTGATCTCCAACACACCATTGATCTACTGATCCGATCAGGCGCCATCATCCAGGAGATCAACACCATCCGGAAACACCTTTCATATGTTAAAGGTGGTCAACTCCCAACACAGACGAAGGCGACGTTATTCTCCTTGATTATCTCTGATGTCATCCATGATTCCCTCAGCACTATTGCCTCAGGTCCAACTGTAGCAGATCCAACCACATTTGAGGATGCAGAGGAAATCCTTCAACGATATCAACTCTGGGGAAAGGTTCCCCCCTCTGTTCGAACGGTCATTAGAGACGGACGAAAAGGAAAGATACCAGAAACACCAAAAGAAGATGCTGCCGTGTTTCAAAAGGTCTTCAACTACATCGTCGCCAACAACGAGGTAGCCTGCCAGACGGCGATAAACAAGGCAATCGAACTTGGTTATGATGCAAAACTACTGACGACCGCGTTAGCTGGCGAAGCAAAAACCCTTGGAAGGTATCTCGTTAATCGGATTTACAATAGTATAGCAAAGGATCGTGCTGCGTTCATCAGTGGCGGTGAGCCAACCGTGACCGTCCAAGGTCCTGGTATTGGGGGGCGGAACCAGGAGCTAGTCCTTGGATGTATCCAGGACATCGCAGACAGCGACATGGTTATCGCTTCGATGGCGACGGATGGCATCGATGGCAATAGCATGATGGCCGGGGCGATCGCAGATGGATGTTCCTTGTATCGTGCACAAAAAAAACAATTAATCCCTGATCGTTTTTTACAGGATAATGACGCTTCTACTTTCTTTTCTGCGCTTGGTGATTGCATAAAGACTGGTGCCACGGGGACGAATGTAATGGACATCCAGATCATATTACAATGATTCCGAAACACCTTTTTTCAAGGCACTAATAATAAACCTTTTAAGGGAGAAGTAGATAACAAATTGGGATGAACTCAATCAAAAAACTGTTCCAAAACTAATATATAAATATTTCGTATAATAATACTGACTGAGATAATGGAAATGCTATTTACTCCTTAAAAATCATGGGAACAAAAGTAATATAAAGAGTAAAAAATCTATATATGGAGATATAATATGTCCATCATGCGTTCACTTCATACGCCCATTACACTGGGAATTAGTACTCTTTTACTACTAGGTCTTGTCGTTCAATACACCGAAGCAAGCTCCCAAGTCTATCCCACCGATGGAATCTGGGAGGATACCTTCGATGACCGCGCTGATGTTACCTTAACAAACTGTGATGTCCTTGGGGGAGCCATCGTCCTGAACACAACACTCAGCCAGGTCTCCTATAACTTTGCCGCCCAAAAAAATCATCAGGCGTATGCATTTCAATCCTTCATTTTCTTCCCTCTTTGGAAATACTACTCTCCCCAGCGCCATCTCACACGTGAAACAAAAATCGGCAGCAATGACCTTTATAAAATCAAAGCCCTCGACCAGGATTACGCAGAACGATCAAGTAAAGGAGTCCTCTTCAGCTACGTAGCCCATCATTTCCGATTCAAGATTGATATCGACCCTGAGACCATCGATTATGTCCTTCTCCGTTGGTATGGAAAAGCAGATGCCAGATCAAACGTCAAATTCTATTACTATAACACCAGCTACCTCCTCGTAGGAGGCTGGGAATCCCTAAGCAACAACGTTTCAGATGGAAATGACTTCTCGGTCGTTCTAAGAATACGAAGTGGACAACTGAAACTTGCCATGAAGGACAGCGACTACCTCGATATCCTCGTTGTTGGCAATATCTTCTCCCGGGTCAGCACACTTTCAACAAACTACATTGAAGTCCTTGCACAAACCTCCAAAGGATTCACCTTAAACGCGGCATCGGCAATCACAAAAACCGACATCGTCCCCTATAATCTCTCCACCATCCCCCGTACGAAATTTTATTGGGAGATGCTCACCTGGGATGATTATCAACCACCATCGACCGAGGCACGCTTTCATGTCCTCTATATGAACTCCACCGGGAAATTTCGAGAAGTAGAAGAATCCGTCTTACCAGGAAACCATAACGGGTTTCTCACCAGCCCAGTCTATCTCAACAACCTCTCAAATGATGAATATGGAACAACATACAATAAATTGAAAATCCTGGTGAACCTCTCAACTGATTCACCCGCGGTCTCCCCTCGAATTTTCAACTGGGCGTTAACATGGCAAAATAAAAGCCACTGGCATGATTCATTTAATACGCTCTACCGGATAGAATCTCGGTCTAAAATCAATCTAGTGAATGGATCGATTATGATATCATCCACCCAAGATGAATGGCCTGTGTTCGGATATGATACTGCAAACACCCGCGCCTCTGCAGGAAAAGGTGCCACAAGCAATAACCTGTATTGGTTCAGCGCAGAAGATGTCGGTGGGGGATACCGTAACCCTATCATAGGAAATGGTTTTGTTTATATCATCTCAGATGCAAACACCTTACATCAATACCCTATACTCTTATCAAACAGTGCAGATGAAGGGGAACCATTGGTGAATAGTTCTCAAGTCTCCTTTGAATCCGAGTACGGCTTCGACAACCCTGTCGTCAGCTCCCCTGCTGCAACAGATTCTGTGGTGATCGTCGCAACAGGAAAACAAGCACCCACCGGGACATCAAATTACATCTATGGGTTTTCCCATGACAATCTCTCCGCGATCTGGCCTGCTTATGAATATCCTGAAAAAATCTGCTATGATGCATCACCTATAGTGGATGGTTCTTGGATATTTATCACTACCTGGGGTGGAGACAATAAAAGTTATCTCATGGAATCACAGCGGTACACGAATAATAAACTTCTTGCGATGAAATTTAACGCTGTATCCGGAATCCAATCCGTAACCGATTACGAAATACCCGCTCCTAGTTTCTCCAGCCCTGCGGTCACCTCTGATATGGTCATTATTACCTGTTGTTCTACTCAGAACGATAGTGTGATTGCGCTTGGTCGAACAGCGGATGGAGAGATAATTACCACAGCCCCGCTCTGGAGCAAATCCCTAGGAGCGGTTGGTCATGCATCACCTGTCATCTCTGAAGATACGGTGTTTGTAACCTGTGCTCAAGTTGATAATAGAAAATCAGTCACCAAGATCGTTGCCTTAAGCCTCAATGATGGAACCATCCTATGGAACAAAACCCTTGGAGTACCCTCATCATCCTATGATACGGTCGCAGAATCCACCCCTGCGGTGTATAATGGTGTGTTATATGCGGCATCTGCTGATGGAACGGTTTTTGCCCTGAACACCATCAATGGGACGACCCTCTGGTCTAAAAAAATATATTCCGTGCCACTCCTCTCAAAAAATGTTCTGCGTTCCTCCCCAGCATACGCTGAAGGTCTCATTTACATCGGGACCCCTGCTGGGATGATTTACGCATTAGATGCTTCAACAGGCGACACCGTGTGGGAGTATGAGACGTTTCCCATATGGACAGCAGCCCCGGTGTACGGGTCACCCGCAGTATCAAACGGATTACTGTTCATCGCTGATGAAAATGGTGTCCTCTACAGCCTTGGTCGGTTTACAACCTCCACAAAACAAGTCAGTGGCCGGATAATCACGGTTCCTATCCATTTACCTCAAGCATTGTGGTGGAATTCGTTTTATGCGGATTACTCGGTTCTCAGTGGCGTCAGCAGCATTACCTTCAAACTCCTGGATGTAAATGGGAACGTATTAAATGATAATCTTATGAATAAGAGTAGTTTAACTTCGGGAGGTCTGGTTCTTGATAGAACCATTCGACTCCAGGCTGATTTCTCCTCCTCGAATCTTACCAAGAGTAATCCAAAACTAAACCGATGGTATCTCACACTTACCACTGATGAACAAGAACCCTTCCTGAATAGTAGTAGCTTTACCCCTGCGGCTGCAGGATGGGTTCAGGAAATCTACCCGGTGTTCACCATCAAGGTAAAAGACAATGGGACTGGTTTGCGAGTTCGATCAGCGACCTATACCCTTGAATATATCAGTGACAATGTCACCTTAAAAAATACCTCATCAGCAGTGTGTACTGGGGTGAATGGGACGACAGACTGGCAGACCATGACCATGGATATCTCTCTTCTCCCGGTGTATGAGAATATATCTGCTTTGAAAAGCCTGACTTTTAATATCACTGATCTTGCTGGTAATGAAGCATCAAAGACGATCACCTTTAAACAGGATGTAAAGAAACCAACATCCCGGGTGCTGACGACGAATATGAAGGCACGGTATAACTCAACGTCGATCCGCATTAACACCACAGCAAATGACACCGGGACGTTGAATGTCGATGCCAGTGGAGTACAGCTCGTGGAGTTGTACTATCGATACTCGGAGACGAAGAACTTCTCCGGGCAAGAATGGATTTACTTTGATAAAAATACGACCAACGATGTCCTTTCGCCAAAATGGTTTTTCAATTTTACTAACCGTCCAAATCAACCGGGTGGATATTTCGAGCTTTGCACAATAGCAACTGATATTGCGGGGAACAATGAAAGTTTTCCCGCTGTAGGGGATGTGATGTTCCTTTACGATTGGAAGAAACCATCGCTCCCCAGCGTCTCAGGGGACACCCTCTGGTTCAAAGAACGACCCCAGTTCTCAGTCATCTTCGAGGATGATTACCGGATAGACACCATCCAATATCGACCGAATTTCGACACCATCTGGACGACGCTATCTTCCCATGTCAATGAAAGTGTCTATGACACGGACGATGTCGGTAACACCTGGATCTTATCAGAGACATACTGGAACCAGATGGAAGAAGGAGAACTGTATTCCCTCTATATCCGAGTCAATGATACCCTTGGAAACACCGTGGAGGTCCTGGAGGGTTCAAATGCGATTCGGATCATGAAGGACACCGCTGCACCTCTGATTACCATTGATGTCCCCTCCGTGCAGGATGAATGGAGCACGGAAAGCAACTTCACTGTCTCTGGTCTTGGTAATGACCTGCAGGGCAGCGGCATTAAGGAAGCGTTACTGTACTACCGCTTCTCAGAGGATAACTCCAACTGGAGCTCCTGGGCTACCTATGGAGATACCCTGGATACTTCTCCCTTCGAATGGGATTTTGATGCCGTCGAAGGCGATGGTTACTACGAGATGAAGATTGTAGTGGTTGATAACGCGGGCAATGAAATTGAATCCGAGGTGTTTCCCCTTGCAATCGCCTCCTTCCCCACCACGCTTGCATTGGTCCTCGTTGGGCTTTTGACTGTCCTGGTGCTCCTTAGCATCATCATTTATCTTTCCTGGCGGAAAAAAGAAGCGGATTAAGGTTTCTTTTCTTGTATCTTTTTGATATCCTCAGGACAGTATTCTGGGAAAAACAGACCGGTATGGCCACAGTTGTTACATCGCCATTGGTTCAACAATCCTTTCGCATAGGAATCTGCTGATAAGTCTGGTTGTGTATCTGTACTCTGACATATCGGACACAGACGCACATATTTCTTCTTCATAGACTCCTTTCTATTATTCTATATAGATCGCCGGCCGTAAGGGGCTGGCGAACTTTGTTTTCTTCGCCGGGTCATAAAGATCAGCATCATCCGCACTAAATATCTCTACGTGACAGTGGAGCACGTCACTGAGGTACGTTTTTGCATCGATCAGATGTGCTTTTTCATCAAGGGGGACGAGGAATCTACTTCGGTCCAAGTCGCTTAGCATCTTTATCTCCGGGGCTATTTTTGCGACAAACTGAGAGATCTGCTGGCCAAATGGTTTCATGGATGGGTCGGTGAGGGTTTCTTTGATGAGTGAACCAACGTTGAATGTCTTCTCCGTTGACTGTTGCAGTGCTTTTCTATAGAGGTTTTGTTTCCATGCTGGAGACGTGTAGATACAGATTTTTTTAGGGGAAATCTTTGTGACTTTCAAGATTTCGTTGACATCCTCTACGACGCGGGTGAGGAGGTATTCCCCTATCTCGTCTTTTTCTGAGATGTTCGAAGCGTTGAACACGGGGTAGGTCTGGTTAGTGACAAACGATGGATATCCTTGGGTCTCCCAGAGTTCCTCCGCGAGATGCGGGGTGATCGGGGTCATTAAAATGATCCAGGTGCGGACAGATTCTGTGAGTAGTTTTTTGTCTGCCCCGCCCCGTTTGAGGTACCATTGAAGGTCTTTTTGTATCTCAAAGAAGATTTCGTTGGAGGCGACCCGCAAGTCCCAGTTTCCAAACGCTTCGAGGATTTTTTGAATGTGCCGTTGCAGGGTGCTTTTCAGCCAGTTGTCAAGGTTCTCCTGTTTGACGTCTGATATGGTGGTGATTTGCTGAATGAGTTTCCAGATGTTGATGACCCGGTTTTTATATTTCAACACCGTCTCTGGGTCCCATTCGATGTCAACAAACGGAGAACCAATGTGAAGATAATACAGCCGCATCGCATCCACTCCATACGTGGTTGCTGCTTCGATGATTGGCTCAGCTCCCCCCTTGGATTTGCTGATTTTTTCTTTGCCTTTTTGGGTGACCCACCAGTGGACGAAGATACCTTGGGGTTGTTTCTGCACTGGCATGATGGCGACATGGTTCATGATGTAGACTGGGAAATGTACAGTCTTGTGTTCTTTTCCTCCAAGGTTGATGTCGACGGGGTACCAGTACTCAAAATCCTCTCTGATGGTCTTCCAGACGTCGTGTTTTGGGGATCCGATCCCGAGGAACACGTAGTTGAAGAACGCATCGGTCATCTCCGTTGGTGTGATTTTCTTTTGGTTCACATAAGGGGAGATGATATAATATGCTGGATAGAGGGTGGAATCGGAGATGGGTTCGATGATCCAGTCTTTTTTATAGGGGAACTCGGTCCCAAGCCAGGAGCCTCTCCTGATGGCGGCTCGGTCGCCGAACCAGTCGAGAATTTTTGGGAGTTCGTCTTTGTATTCCTGCGGGTAGATGTTCATGGTGATGACAGCATCTTTTGATTCTTGGGTCAGAACAGGATCACTGTATTTGATGAACCATTGGTCTGGTATTTGTTTGATCATGACTTTTTCTTTGCAGCGACAGATGACGGGTTCTGAGAATTCTTTCATGGTGGTGGCAAGATTTCGTTGGATGAGGTCGTTTTTCACAGTGTCTTTTATCTCAGAGATCTTTATGCCTGCGTATTGACCGCATTTCTCGTTGAGTACTCCGGTGTGGAACTCTTTTTTGTAGACAAGGTCGGTTGCTTCGTTGAGTTTCTCAGTCTCTGTCTGGCTCTTGATGCCAAGCTGGTCGCAGGCTTCTTTTGCTGGGTTGCTGCCAAAGCCTTTCACATCGATGATTTTGATTGCTTGGATGGGTGCTTTGGATTCAACCAGAGCGATCCAGTCATAGGGTGCGTGTGCTGGAACAGACATGACAATGCCAGTGGCGACACTAGGGTCCGCAAAGACACCTGCAAGGATAGGTACTTCTCGGTTGATCTCTGGGACGGTGCAGGTTTTTCCGATAAGCTCAGTTCCTTTGATGGTCTTCTTCATAGGATGGACGGAATCATGTTGGTAGGTGAGTTTTTTTATGCAGTCCTCTGAGCAGATCCAGGTCTCGTTGTTTACGGTGGCATAATGGTATTCAACGTTTGGGTTGACCCACATGTTGGTGACACCAAAGATGGTCTCTGGCCTGAGGGTGGCTGCCGGGAGAATGGTGCCGTCTTTCAAGGCGAATTTCAGAACGGTGAAATCAAGAATCTCCGCAGATCCCCCTTGGGAGACATCGGTTTCTGATTTGTCGACTGCGACGGGTCCGCAGCTGGGGCAGTAAGGTGCGTAATGTGGTTTTTGGATGAGGAGGTGTTTGTCGTGGAGTTGGTGGAATTGCCATTGGATGAATTTTTTGTATCCATCAGAGATGGTGTTCATGACCCTTGAGTAGTCGATGAGGTAGCCGAATCGTTTCCAGTATTCGTCGATGTAGACGGTGCTGAAGTAGGTGATGACCTCGAGGGGATCGGTGAGTTTTTTGATGGTTTCCTCTGAGCAACCATTCTGTTTGAGTAATTTGAGGGTGTCTGGGTCGCCTCGTTCTACTTTCTTTGCAAAACCAACTGAGGGGATCCCTGAGGCATGGAACCCTGCTGGGAATAAGACGTCATATCCGGTCATCCGTTTGTATCGTGCGATGACGTCACAGTAGGTGAACCCCCGCATATGTCCGACATGGAGGTACCCGGAGACTCCAGGGTAGGCGAAATGGATGAAGAATTTATTTTGTGTTGTTTTGCTTGCAGTGTTGATGTTCTGTGAGAACCATTTGTGTTGCCATTTCTGTTCCACTGCGATGTAATCGTAGGTGTTTTCTTCCATAGCCATGGTCAGGTTGGACATAAGGTTTGTTTTATATAATATTTCGTGTCATCCGATTTGTCGTTTGTCCATAATGCAGGAAAAGAAAATTTAAATACCATACGTCTTATAAGAGTTGTATAGAAGTAAAAATTAGGGGAAAAATATGAAAAAAATACTACCTATCCTCCTAGTGGGGATGTTATTAGGAAGTGGTTTTGGAGCAGCGGTTTCTCTTCGTTCATCGACGTCGTTAGCGACCTTTACAGAAGAAATTTCCTTTTCACCACCTTTGCTACATGATCAGGGGGATTATCTCTCCGTTGAGATTGCTGAGGCGACTTCTTCAGCAGCGGCACCAGGGTATCCTGTGTTGCCAATGTATACGACCCAGGTGTCCTTCCCGTTTGGCACCATCATCACCGATGTGAGTTTTACAACTAGTACAGAGCAAGAGATTTCCTTGCCAAAAGAGATTCTCCCTGGTGCTCAGAAAACACCGGTTGGGAGTGGTTCCCTATCCTCTTTGGAGACTGCTCGGTTGAAAAACAAGGCTGTCTATTCTAGCGAATCGTCGTATCCGTCGTCTCGACTGCAGTACGAGATTGGTGCAGGATTGGAGGGGGCTGCTCATGTGATCCTCCTCAGCCTTCAGTATTATCCCTTGGTGTACCAACCAACAGGACCGTCATTACTCTTCACCCCTTCGGTACAGATTACCATCACGTATCTTGAATCTGAGGCACCTCTCCCTGTTTCCATGGACATGAGTCTCCTGATCATCGCTCCAGAGGAATTCTCAGAAGCGTTACAACCATTGATTGATCATAAGACTCAACATGGTATCCCCACCACCCTTGTGACCACGGAATGGATAGCGAACCATGCAGCCGGACGAGACCTCGAAGAACAGATAAAATATACGATAAAAGATGAGGTTGAGACCCATGCGATCACCTCGGTACTGCTGGTGGGAAGCTTTGATAAACTCCCGATGCGGCGCAGCTATGTGATGTTCTGGGATTGGGATGAGGAAGTCATCACTGATCTCTATTATTCTGATATCTATGATTCAACAGGGAGCTTCTGCAGCTGGGATTCGAATAATAACAATAAGTTTGGTGAATCAAGCGACCGAGTTGACCATCACCCGGATGTGTATCTAGGGAGACTTGCCTGTGATTCTGTGGAGGAGGTCAACATCGTCTCCGATAAGATCATCCATTACGAGACGGAGACGTATGGGAGCGATTGGTTCAACACCATCATCTACATCGGTGGGAACACGTTCC
>JALOTN010000048.1 GCA_025457885.1 Thermoplasmatota archaeon
CGATTGTCAGAAGAATATCCATCCCACCATGTCCCGTTTCATTGCACCCATATTTCAGTGCCAGGGTATAGGAACGTGGATGTGGTGTAGGGTCCAGGCAATAACCTAACTTCCACATACTATGAGCAATACAATAACGAACTAACTTTTCACCAAGAACACCTTTTACTTTATTCAGCCTACCATCCCCTGGATAACGAATCAATAAATCCCGAAGCTGATTTCGTAATCGTATCAACAAATAATCTAACTCACCATCAACAAATAACATCAAAAAACCTCATTATCTATGCTAATAGAGAGGCTGCGTGTCTCGGTTAAGCATCGCTTCCAACAGGAGAGATTTGAATAATTTAAAACAGAGGTAAGGTGATTGCCTTACCCCGCTTTTAATTATGTATAACCGCCCAGGGATAAAAGTATTCATACTAACATCTATCCCTTTCCTTTTTTGTGTTTTCGCCAGTATCTTCGTCTACAAGCATCAGAACAGAACTGTTTCTTTCGTTTGGATGTGATTTCAATAGTGCGACCACACCCTTTGCAAGTTATTGTAGTCAGTTTTATTCGTTCTTTATACGGTCCACGTTTTGTCCCTTGTTTGACACCACGTTTCCTTAGTGGAGCAGTAACCATTTTATGAATCAGTTCTGGATTGCATTGAACCTCGTTAGTTCTGATTATCAACTGACGGCAATATTCACTGTTATCACTTGCTATCAATCTGCCTAAATCATCGAATATTCCCTTTCCAAGACGATACTGAACATGTCTTCTGCCAAAATCATCTCAAAGATATTTCGAATCATTGGATAATGTGACAATCCATTCCTCTGGTTCAGGACGTCTCTCTTTTTGCTTAACCCAATCTGGTTTCTCTGCGCCTAACGCCCATCGATATAAATCATGTTGTCGCTGTCGTTCAGGGTCATTGAATATTTTCCTCTCAGGAACTGATGGTTTTATCTCTCGAGTATAAAGTTTACAACATCTTATACTGCAGAAAGCACTGCTATTGATTTCCTTGATATATTTTGCATCTTTGTGGTAGCAACCACGAGTGTTCGAACACAATTGTTTATCTTTGATTGCGGCATTGATATTTGATAATATATTATACATAATAACAATGACAATTTGTGTCATCGAATGTATTTAAATCTGATTTAACAGAATATCAACATGGGTAAAATCACTAAGAAGATTTATAAATAAGAATATTTTAATTAAACATATATAATTTATATAGTTATACCGTTATAAATCTCGTATCCGTTGCCATTTTAAAATAAATCCATCCTGTAGAACTCAGATACGCATCTTCAGAAATCCGTTATAAGAATAATACATCTGGTTCAGCATTCAGAAGATAGATTCAGATTAATCCAACCAGATGCCGTAATAATGGGAATGCATTCGGGAATTGTTCCAACAACCACTGGATGAACGGGAACTGTGGTTCATAGGAGTATGGCATTGTAACCTCCATCGATGTCCAGTTACTTTCTGCTCCGAGAGTGTCTCGTGCTTTTGCTTTAATAATATAAGTCCCCTGTTCAGCCCAGGTATGAAATACCTGTATTTTCCGACCGGATGCTGTAATGTATGACCATTCGTTTTTCCCATCACCCCATTCAATGTAAACTTGAACTGGATTGTTTTCAGGATCACTTATTTGGAAAAGGTATGAATATTCAGTTCCAGCTTTTCCGTTAGTAATCCCTTCGATTTCCGGAGGATTAGGAGGAGTATTGGATTCGACTCCGCCAAACGCATGAAATGACGTTCCATAATAAATTCCTGATGATCCTATGTATACAGTTCCATCACGTGCGATTACCGGTGAGGATTCGGCTGTTTCATCAGAGATAGTTGTCTGCCAACGTATCGTACCATTGGGATTCACCGCAATGATTTTACCTGCCATACTATTTCCGATATTTACTCCTACATAAATTGTACCTTCGGCAGCGATTGCAGGACAAGAATGAAAGATGAATCCTCCTGTATTTAGTGACCAGCGTATGATCCCATTTGGGTATACGGCATAGAGCTCATTACCACCTACATAAATAGTTCCATCCTCTGCTAATGCAGGGGTAGTTTCTGTTCCAGAACCGACACTAGAACGCCAACGCATTGTCCCATTAGGATTCAACGCGTAAAGGTAACCATCCCAGGAGCCAAAGTAGATAGTTCCATCTGATGCGATGGACGGGATTCCTTTCACATGGTCTCCAGTAGAGAACGACCATTGTAATGTACCATCTGGGTTGAGAGCGTATAGATTATTATCCCAACTTCCGATGTATATTGTTCCGTCAAATCCAAGTGCAGCAGAACCATAGATGTCATTTGGAAGATCATAATGCCATAATTCTATTCCATTAGGACTTATTGCATAGACTCTTCCTTGTGAATGTCCGATGTATATTGTTCCATTGCTGGAAATGATAGGTGATGAAGAAATAATCTGACCCGTATTAAATCGCCATTTTAGAGATCCATCGGGATTTAAAGCATATAGGTAATGATCACAAGATGTGAAGTATATCGTACCATCTTCGGCTATTGCCGGATCAGAAAAGATTGGGTCACCTGTTTGATAGAACCACAACAACGTCCCATTTGGATATAATGCATATAAACGATAATCCTGACTTCCAAAATAGATAATGTCATTATTCGCAATCGCCGCACCGGAATCAACACCGTTGATATAGGTTTGAAACCGCCATTTCTCAATCCCGGGATTATCTGCTGTACTTGAGGTGGTTCGTCCAATATGTTGTGCATTAAAACTTTTCATCGGCCAGGATGAATTCATAGGTCCACTCAAACCAATCGATGATGGAAAAGAAGATGAAACAGCAATATGTTCATAAACATCGGAATCACTCGGTCCTTGAGTGAAATACTTCTGATATTCCAATGCTTTGTACTCATAGGGATATGCTTTCCGCTGCAGAAACAACTCTATTGACGAGAGATACTGCTCATCGCTCTCAGGAGAGGAATCCACTTGATTCGATGCCTGTACAGGAACCAGACACACTAATAAGATTAAAACAACCAATGGAACAAGGAAGTTTTTCATAACAATTTCCCTCTTTCTCATCATGATATTACTAATGTTATTCTCCTACAAATAGGTTTACTTTATGTAACTCAGAATATCTTCCATACCCTGAGAGCTTGACTAGTGCAATTTTCAACATCATTGTATGCCGTCACAGTAAGAGTATGAGTGAAGAAAGAGGGAGTTGCCCACCGCCAGCTATACGGTGCAGTTGTGACCGTGTTTTTGAGGACACCATCAACTGAAAACTCCACTCGATTAATTGAATACTCGGTATCATATGCATCTGCTTCAATAGTGATTGGTCCGATGATGAAGGGAAACCGAAGTGGTCGTTTTACCTTGTCGAAGAGATAGAAAGCATTTATTGGTTTGGTAATGGTGACATGTGGGATATGTCCGATTTTCATAAGTAATCCGTTAGTCATAACATTTTCTGACTCATCGTTACCTGCGGTTACAATGCCTCCATCTGATGCTTGTTGAAGGGAACAGAGATATGAGTTAAATGAGATGTCCCATTGTTTCGTACCGTTCTCATCGATAGTCAGAAGAAAACCATTATCAAGATATGGTCCAACCAATGCATATCCTCCGACATCCAAAGAAACAACATCGTCGACTATTCCCCTTATGTCAGTATATGTTTTATTCCAGAGTTCGTTTCCGTTTTGGTCAGTTCGTACCACCCAGGGACTTTGATTAATGGCCCCTGCAGCAAGATATCCATTATCCGGAGTCTGTGCAAAGGAAAATAATACTGAGCTTTCTGATTTGAAATAGGTATGATTCCATTCCTCATTACCGTTTTCATTTAATTTAATAAGAAAACCATTGGGAAGAGAATGATTATAGTAATACGTTTTTCCAACAGCGATGAATCCCCCGTCCTCCGTTTGTGAAATTTTACGAACTAAATTATGTGATGGGTCAAGATAATTTCGTTTCCAAAGAACATTTCCTTGAGAATCTGTTCTAATAAATATTCCAGGATGTCCCGAAAGGATATATCCACCATCTACAGTCTGTGTACAACACCAGGCAGTCCCGTTTTCATACGATTGCTCCCATTGCTGTATTCCTAGTGCATCGGTTTTTACTAACCACATACGTAATTGATAATTACCACCACAAAATACATACCCTCCATCGGAGGTCTGCTGGCAATCGGTTCCGACCACTGAATAAGAACTATAGGTTTGGTTCCATTCTTCTAAGCCCTTTCCATTAGTCTTTACCAACCAAGCAACCATTAAGTTATCAGGACCGTATGATTTTGAAAAACCAACCATAATATATCCTCCATCGATAGTTTTTCGTACTTGATGGAAAATATCTATATCTTTACCTCCATACAATCTATTCCATTGGATTCCGGGTATATCATCCGAATAGGGAGATGCACAACCAAGACCATTATTGAATGTCAATTCTGTTTTGTTGGAAGGAACTGGCATCCGATGAGAGAATCCAACCATAGTAGTCGACAATAAAATGAACAGAATTAGTAATGAGATGAGGTGTTTCTTCATCGGTTTTCCTACCCTTATGATTTTATAACAAGGTTCTCCTATAAAAAGGCTAGGTAAGATATCATATGATTGGTGTGTTTAGTGTAATATGCTTCCTACGCCTTATCCTATGTATACCCTTATACCTTACCCCCACCCATGACCTTATCGTATATTAACTTTAAATCCTCTGGAGATTGGGCATTATAGTGCATCAGGTCAACATCTCCCTTAAGGGAATGACCCATAAGGAGTTTCTTAATCGATGTTGGACCTCCTCGCCTATCCCACTCCTGAGAGAAGTATTTCCGTAAATCTTTAACATGAAATGATGATGGTCTAAAGATTCTCTCAATATGCCATTGGTAAAACAAGCATTTCGGATTAAATTTATCATTATAGGACGATAGATAATCAATCAGTGCATCTTTTGCTTCATTAGTAAAGAACGATACTCTACTCCTCTTGGTTTTCGTGCTCTGACCATTATCTGGATTATGGTTGATTCGTACAATTCGATTATGAATATCAATATCCTGGAGTCTAAGCTGAAATATCTCTTGAGGTCTCATTCCAGATGTAGAACCAAGTAGAATTATAGCTTTAGCTTGTTTAGAATATTCATGTTTATCAAAATACGCTAATACATCCTTGATGGTATCGTGGGTCATATGCTTTGGTAAACATTCAGGTTCCGGTGGTGGGTTTAACTTATTAGACCAATTAACCCCTAAGTATTCAAGGAATTTACGTATCTGGTACAAACATTTTCGGTAAGATGCTATAGAATATTTCTCTTTAATACATTCAAAGTATTCTAGTGTTTTTGTTTTGTTGATTTCCCAATCAATATAATCCAAATATTCAGTGATAAATACCTCAATGCGACATACCCATTTATTGCTTAATCCTTCTACTTTTCGAAATCCAATGTATTCTTTTATCTGACTTTTCTCAACAGGAGGGGAAACTGCCTCCGGAGCCTCTGACTCGGGTTCAAATCCCGACAGGTCCGCTCTTCTTTTCTGATTCCCGGATTCTATTTGGATAGTTATTTTAATCAAGCTCATGAGCAGTATTATAAACAAACATGTGATTTCTGAATAGATTCGTTCAGAATCCGCAGCTTTATAAGTACCCTGTGTATGTAGGGGCTCACATCTCGAGAATGGAACCATAATTGGTGAGTGATTATGGGCGAAGCTGAAAAGATCCAGAAGAGTGCTTTCTACGTTTCACTTTCAAAAGACGGTATTACGACAAAAAAAGAAAGCGATGACATCTCAGAGATTGTCGGGCATCTGCAGGAAGATGCCTTGGAATGGATGGATTTTACGGTTGATAACATCAACGAGGATAGTTTTGTTATCGCAACATCCCTGAAGTTCACCCTCCAACTTGTCGCAAGTGTCCTTTCCGACCGGTACTCCTCCTATGAGGATTTAGATTCTGAGCTGGGTTTGATGCTCCCTGCAGTGCGGGTTGATGAGTTTGACGTCAAAGTATATCCATTACTCATTTTCATTCGGAAGAATCTGATTCTGACGATTCATCCGAAAGATGTCGTCCGTTTACAGAAAATCTATCGGTACGCGGATATCTTCATGAAGAAAATCCGTCAGGACCTGCCGTGGAATGACAAACTGACGATTCTGTTGACTCGGATCATCGATGAGAATAACCAGAAGAACTTCAACGGACTTCGGATGATCGAGGAAGAAGGTGATGAGCTTGGGAAATTCATGGTCGATCCGAAAGCACCACGAGGGGAGATCGGCAATGACATCTATAGGATGAAACATGCGTTGATCACCTATCTGAACACCCTGTGGGCGTCCTGGGATGTGATTAACTCCCTGCGGTATGGTGATGCGGAGACCATCACAGATAACCAGAAGCTGTTACAACGCGTTGGAATTCTCGGGGATGACATTAACCGGCAGATTGCGCTTAGCGAGCATATGAGCGAGGTGCTTGCATCAGGTCTTGAGGTGTTACAGACCATTTATAATAATCAGCTGCAGATGTTGAACAATCGACTTGCATTTGTCGCAACCTGGCTTGCGGTTCTTGCGACCGCGGGGCTGGTGCCAAACACGCTTGCCACTATTTTTGGAATCGGGAGGATTAATGATTTAATTGATTGGCCATGGATATTGACTATCCTGATTGTGTCGACGATTGTCTGCACCTATCTTATATACCTGGTCTTCAAACGAAAACAATGGATGCCGCCGCGTAACGAATGTTAGTAAAAAACAAGAGGAGAATGAGTCTAGAAGATTAGTAGATCTTCGGGATTATTCTCCAAGGGACTTTTTTCATGTATTCCTTGTAGGGTTCCCCGTATTGTTTCACAAGCACTTTTTCTTCATCAAGGATGCTCCCAATCATGATGGGGATCGCCATACATGCGATAAGGAGAGCAGCGGTCGAATAGAAAAACAATGCCAAACCAAATCCAACGATGAGAACTGAGGTATAATGAGGGTGTCGGATGTATTGGAAGATACCACCGGTGACGAGTTGTCCTTTATAGGTTTTATGCCAGAAGATCTCCCATTTGAAATAGACATAGGTTCCAAGTAAAAATACAACACATCCCAGGATGATGCTGAGGAGTTTTGGTATCGGGAGTTCCCAGACCCCATAGTACGCAGTCAAGGGTCCGATGAGAATGATCAGCAGCAATGGTGCATAATGGATGATAAAAAGTGCGCGAAGTTCCTTGGGTGGTCGGTAGTGGAACATAACCTTTAGATGATTTGCATACCGCCTTTGCCAATCTCGATGTTCTGTGGTTTCAGGGTGTGTTTGGTGCTTCTCATTTTCATGACGGCGAGTTTCCGACGGTCCATGGTAGGGTCAAGGCTAAGGATGATGACGCCATCGGCGAGGAACTCGGAGAGTCCATCGCGAGAATAGGCTGTTGAGCCTGAGGGGAGTTCTGAGGTGACGACCGCGGTGCATTTTGCAGTTTCCAAGGCGTTCATGATATAATGCAGATGAAGTCGACGGACGGGGAAGTTCCCTGCGGAGATCTCCTCATGGTCGATGGTGTTTGATTCGTTGCTGAACTCAGGGTTGTTAATGTAGATAGGCATTTCGGAGAGCGGGGTGATTGAGTCGAGGACGACCCGGTCGTAGTTTCCGGAGAGAATCTCGTTGATCATGCTTTCGTAGATGAGTTTTTTGTTGATGTTGAGGAACACAAATTTGACTTGTCCGGATTGGATTGCCGTTTCGAAGTTCATTCCAAGGGCGCTTGCTTGGAGGAGGAGTCCTTCGATCTTTTTATCTAATGTGAGGTACAGGCATCGTTTCCCATCTTCGATTCCTTGTGCAATGAACTGATAACAGAAAATTGATTTTCCGCTTCCTGGGGGCCCAGAGACTAAGGTGATGCTTTCTTTTGGGATGCCTCCAGAGAGTAATTCATCAAGTCCTTTGATGCCGGTTTTGACTCGTTCTATCTTTCCCACTGTCGCTTTATTGTCTGTTTGGATGAGTGCCATTAATCCACCCTCAGGTGGGTATAAGGATGCGTGTATAATTATTTTATTGTCTTATGATTTTTGCATGTGGATTGTTCGCATGGTTTCTTTTTACTATATTAATATTTATGAAAATATTTATATATTTATAAATCAAAATATATTTCAGAGATAATGACCGTGAGCAACATGACCACCAAAGGCATAAAAATCTGGATCTGGGTGCAAAACAACAGAATCCTCAAAGCCATCTCAAACAGAGAATCAGGTACCATCTCTATTTACGATGAATGCGACAACATTATCCTGAGGCGCACAGGACTTTCCCGCCAACAAGTCAAAACCATTGAAATGATTTTTGCGACCTACGCCCTCAATAAAATCGGTGACCGAAAAGAACCCTACACTTACTTATAAATCGGGAGTAACACCTGTCGCTCCGGGAAGATTTTTATTCCATCACTTGCTATCGCCATGGAAAACACCTTCTTCTGATGATTTGAATACCTCATCTTCAACACTTCAATGGCACTTTCCCTGCGATCTCCCCGCTGGATGTTATATAACACCAAAATCCCATCAGCAAGAAACTCTTCAATCCCTGTTTCACTGAATCGAGTCGGGAGCGGTTCTGTCTCTGTGATGAGAAACGACGTCGCACCGGTCTCCTCAAAAAAATTGAACAACTGCTGCAGATACACCCGATAATTCTTCTCCTTACTAATCGAAGCCGAAATAATCGCGGTTAACGAATCTACCACAATAACCTCTGGGTTAAAATCCTTAGGAATAATCAGCGGCTTGATTTTATAGGAAAGCTCTGTTGCTGACCCTGATCCACTCACCGAACCAAACTTCATCCGCAGGATATCCAAGGGGTTAATCTTCTGGATGAGCAAATGCCCAGACTCCACATACCGTTTCGCATCCCACCCAAACGCAACCATGCTACGCTCGATTTTTTCGATGCTCTCCTCGAAACTGACGTACATACAATGCTTTTCCTGGGTCACCAGATTATAACAAATCTGTCTGCACAAGGTACTCTTCCCGGTCCCTGCCCCACCTGCAACTAACACTGAGTTACGCTTTGGGATACCCCCTTCTGAAAATAACTCATCAAACCCTGGGATGCGGGTCTTTAATATGATTTCTTCTTGTTTCTGTTGCAGTTTGACCTCAGGCATAGGAAAACCGTTCTTAGCTCAACACCTACTGGAAAGCTTCCTCTGAAAACTCAAGAAACTCTTCTACAGAATCCATCCTTGACCAATCTGAACGTAAATATCAATGACATTTAACTGAACCACAATATATTTTGTTCCAGGCGTTATCTCAAGGTATTCCCCTGTCGGGGATTCATCAATGTTAATATATCCATTCAGGGCGTAAATCCCCAGCAGACCCTGTAAGGATTCATTCCAGGCATTAATGTACCGCGTGTAGATACGGATATGTCCCCCGGGTTGAATTGTATCTATATATGTTTTATTACTTGAATAGTTCGTCCGAATGAAACAGTTCCCATCCCCGCTTGTAATATTTTTACCCGGAGCGGGTATCACATGGGTCAGATCAACTTTGATGGAGATGGAGTTCGTGTTATTCACTGAGGAAATCGAAGGATCCGCTCGCATCACCGGGTCTCCGTCTGGCTGTTGAACAATCAACCCGCCTCCTTCCAAGATGTAGGTCTGATCGACAAAATACGAGTTATCCGCTGCGTATTGAATCGATGATAACGGGATAATTCCTGACGGGAGGTTCCCTGGTGGTGGGAGTAATGTGATTTTATAGCCAGGGTCTTCTTTGACGCTGACTTCCCCAAATGCTTTTATCGAAATGAAATAGGGTAGCTCTCTGCTCCCTAACGTCAACATGGAAGAAATCGGTGTCGTGGATTTTGTCACTCCTTGCAAATCTATCATGGATTTTAACGTAGAAATCTGGTTGGACACAAGGTCCATATGTTCTGACTCTCGTTGCTCCATGACCTCTGGGATATACACGAGTTGGACCACTGAGAGAACTATCGATACTAAGGCAACCATCAAGAGTGCTTCGATGACACCAGCAACAGCCTTATTTTGCATCCCGAATGTTCTTCGTTTCATCTCCTCGACCACAACCATATCGTACTCTATCACTTATATTTTTTTGTTCATCATTGGGGTGTCTTCCTCAATGAAAAAGAAATCCTCTGCCCTATCGTTGACTTATTTTGTAAATAAAACCAATGATTATCCCAACGATGACCAGGACAACCAGCACCATTAGCACGGGGAACGGGATTTCAAAATCAGCAATCGAAAAACCCCCTAAGGAATCACCTTCTGAACCTGATTGGGTGATAACCGCTGAGGTGATTGCTGTCGAACTAAGACCTTCTTCATCCGTGACTGTGAAACTCACCATATACGTTCCTGGACTGGTGTATGTATGAGAAAGAGCTAGACCGTTTCCTGTGGTGTTGTCTCCGAAGTTCCAAAATCCGGTCAACGTCCCATTATCATCATAACTCAGAGAACCGTTGAAACTGATTGCTTGGTTGACTTTTCCAAGGTATGGGCCTCCAGGGTACGCATGGGGGACTTGATTCTCCGGGTTTGCAGATGCGTTCCGTTGTATCGTTACACTTGATATAATTTGTGTGGACCATTCGACGGCATCTTTCACCTGGAAATAGATGGTGTGGACTCCAACGGAGAGATTCGAAAGGATGATGGATGATGTCATTCCAATGACCCCGTCTTTACTGGAGATCCATTTGTATGCGGTGATAATACCCTCCTCATCGGACCCATGGCCACGGAATGTCACAGGTTCCCCCTGTATCGCGGGGTTTGGTGAAATCTTATCGATAGAGGCAAGTGGTGCTTGATTCATCGATGACTCAATGATGAGTGTTGCGGATTTTTCACTGGACCAGGCTCCATCGTTGTCCATGACTTTGAAATAGATTGTATGCGTCCCAATCGAGAGGCTCGCGTTACTAAATGTTTGTTGGTACGAAAGGATCCCATCGATGCTGGATCGCCATTGATACCCGTCGATGTACCCATCTGAGTCGATTCCTTCCCCGGAGAAAAAGATGGTCGTATTCTGAAGCGCGGAGGTATTGGATATTGAAATCGAAACTGCCGTTGGAGGTTGATTCTGCTCACCGGGTATCTCAGGTTGTGTAAAGTACCCTAATGGATAATTATCCACGTTACTTCCCCCAGGAATAAGATAGGGACTATCACCAATCCCATCACTGTTGTTATCATAGTTATTATAGTCATCCCAATAGTTCCCCTGGTTGTCCTGACTCCATGAATTGGTTGACTGATCCTGTGCATTCTGGCTGTTGTCAATAAATTCGTTTCTTGAAAAAATATTACTCGATGATTGAACGACGTAAACCCCATAGACGGTGTTGTCACGGATGGTGTTACCTGTTATCTGATTGTTAGTTGAGAACGAAGCGAGATGAATCCCTTTCTGGTTGCTTTGAATCATGTTTTGATCGATGATGGTCTGTTCTGAAGCGGTTACACTCACCGCGGTGATTTTATTGTTCGTAAGAGTGTTCCCCTGGATGGTGACTCCCTGACAGTGATCTAACGAGATTCCTTCTCCCTCCTGGCTATTCAGGATTTTATTATTGGAAATCTCCCCGCCCGTCACATAGGAGTAGGTGACACAATCAAATCCACTTCCCCCCGCATTCCGGATGGTCAGATATTTCAAAGTCACCAGGATTTCCCCACCATACGTCCCATGGGCGTTAATCACATGGCCAGACCCGCCTCCATCAATGAAGGTCGTGTCTTTGTTCTCCCCTTGGATGGTCACATCAATGGTGATCTCGATTTTTTCTAGATACGTCCCACTATACACAAAAATACTGTCTCCATTGGATGCAGCAGCTAAGGCATCATGGATGGTTCGATATGGGTGTTCCTGGGTCCCATTCCATGGTCCTCCGGTGTTGCTGTCATCAACATACAGGGTCACCCCTGAGGCAACTGCGTTATCCATCGCAAGAAGATTTCCAGCAAGCAGACTGAGTAATATACTTATGATGACAACTACATTATTTTTTTTCTGTGACATCATCTATCCCGTTCCATCTCGTATTTTTTTTCCTACCGTATTCCCATTCTCTTTCTTACCTTATATAAATATAAGGCGGAAAACTATCAGAGTGGAAAAATCCCTTCTTCCTCTGGTCAAGCTTTTCGAATTAGAGCGGGTTTTCCTCCTATATTTTTTCGGAATGTTTAAATACTGTCAAATCAACTGAAAAGTATAGAACAAAAAGGAATACGTATGGCAAGTGAACATATCTGGGTTTTACTGCAAACAAAAGGCAAGACTTTTAAAGTCATCTCGGACCCAGAGAAAGGCATCATCGAAGTCATCAACGAAAAAGGAGAAATACTGATTCGTAAAGCAAACCTCAGCAAACGACAGGTGGAAACCGTCGAAAAAAACTTTCTGCATCATATCGCCAAGAAGATGAACGGACGAGATCAGGGAAAAACACCCACCGATCCCTTCGACCCGATGATTATCTAAAGAATCAACATTCCCACATTTTTTTAAAGAAATAATAAAAAAAGTATTTTTGTAACACTTAAGACACAAAATTAATATGCATCATTATTATTTCGTTTACGGATGCACAAAAAATTAATGATTGTGGATGATGACCCTGATATTCTCATCTCCATTCGGGAGCTTTTCGAAGCAGAGGGATTCGAGGTGTACACCGTCCCCTGCGGACAAGACTGCCTGGACGAGCTCGAACATGGGTTCAAAGGAATTATCCTGATGGACATCATGATGCCCCATATGGATGGATGGACCACGATTCGTCAGATGGTCGCCAGAGGTCTGAACAAAGGCAACATCATCACTATGGTCTCCGCAAAAGATGAATGCGACTGGAAATTCGATGACCTGAAAGAATATATCAGGGATTATATCACAAAACCCTTCGACAACCGCTATCTCCTCCAAATCGTCAAAGGTTATTTTTCCGCTTAATCCATTGACTCCTTTTGAGTCGGCTCTTCTCCAGAGGATAGCGAATGCTTCCCCAGGAAATCGTCGATCTGATGATGGATTTCATACAAATTCCCCTGATTCTGCTTCATTGCTGACACACCGGAGGGGCTGTTTGGGGTATTAGAAGAGAGACGTACCAACTGCTGCTGCAGCATCTGCACATCATCCGAAACATTTTTTTTAATCTGCTCCAACTGACACTGCACCACCTGCACCTCAGATTTTAACTGCTGAACCATCTCAAAAACATCCGCAGAGACTTGATCCTGTTTCACAAACATTGTTTTTAACGAAGATCCCTCCGAGGAGAACTCCGGCATCGACTCGACATACTGACGTAAGGCTACCCGTAACAATTCACTGTTTGTTATCCCTTGCCTGTTAACATCCGCGATAAACTGTTCCTCTTTCTTTGTTAATTTTAAAGCAATGGTTTTACCCATATCGACCGCATCCCAATCCAAACCAGGTAAATACATTCATCCCATATAAATACCGATGATTTTCTCCAACAACATGATACGAAAAAAAACGTCAGGAGACTTGATAACAAAACCTTTGCTTCAAAACACTCTTACTCCTTACAAAATTCCCTTTGAAATCCGTATACAAATACCACCTGGTAGCCTGGGTGATTTTGCATTCCCCTGCTTTCCCCTCGCACCCCTGTTAAAGAAGTCACCGCAACAGATAGCACAAGACATTGCCCACACCCTCCCTCAAAGCCCCTGGGTCAAACGAGTAGAGGCACAAGCGGGGTACGTGAACTTTTTCATCGATACCAATCGTCTCGCGGTTGAGACACTTTTTGCTATCCAAAAACAAAAAGACACCTACGGGCATCTCAAGAAAAAGAACAAAAAAGTCATCATTGAACACACCTCTGCAAACCCCAACGGTCCACTTCATGTTGGCCGGGCGAGAAACCCGATTATCGGAGACAGCCTTGTCCGCATCTACCGAGCCGCCGGATATAACGTCGAATCACAATTCTATGTCGATGACATGGGTAAACAAGTCGCGATACTCGCCTGGGGTGTCCAGCATCTGAAAAAACAAGACATCCCCCCTACGGAGAACCCAAAAGCGGACCATCAACTCGTGGGATTCTATCAAGTCGCAAACGAACATCTCGAAAAAGACGCCTCAGTCGCAGACCAGATCACAGACATCGTTAAAAAACTCGAACAAGGGGACCATGACACCATCCAGATGATCCATTCCGCCTACGCACCGGTCCTTGAGGGAATGAAACAGAGCCTCTCCCGGATAAACATTCAAATTGATTCCTTCATCCCTGAATCAACCTTCGTCTATGACACCAGTGTGGACCATGTCGTCACCTCACTGAAACAAACACCCTATTGCCATGAGGAAGACAACGCGTACTACCTCGACATGGAATCCTTCGGCATCCATGGCCGGAACACCAAGTTCTTCTTCCTCCGACGCGATGGGACCACGCTGTACGCAACCCGGGACATCGCCTATCATCAATGGAAAGCAAAACAAGCGGACCTTCTCATCGACATCCTCGGAGAAGACCATCGGTTGGAATCACAGCAAGTAAAAATAGCCTTAGAGCTTCTCAACACAACCATACTCCCAAAGGTTGTTTTCTACGCCTTCGTCTCCCTTCCTGGTGGGAAGATGTCCACCCGACGAGGGCGGGTGGTGTACCTTGATGACCTCATCGACGAATGCATTGAGCATGCCTATGAGGAAGTGAAAAAAAGACGGGCAGGTGAACTCACTGAGACACAGATGCGACGAATCGCTGAACAAGTCGGCCTTGGCTCCCTACGATACAACATCATCAAAGTCCAACCCGAGAAAGACATTGTCTTCACCTGGGAAGACGCCCTCAATTTCGAGGGAAACGCTATTCCCTTCATCCAATACGCCCATGCGAGAGCCTGCAGCATTCTTTCAAAAAAAGATACAAAAGAGCCTCCAATTGATGCAACAGTCCTGAACCATCCGTCAGAACTCCAATTGATAAAGAAACTTGCTGAACTACCTCTCGTCATCGATGACGCTAGCAACGCCTGCAAACCACATAGTGTCGCAAACTACCTTTATGAGGTCGCCTCGACCTTCAACCAATTCTATCGAGATTGTCCGGTACTCTCCGAACAAAACCCGCTCCTTCGCTCTTCCCGGCTTGCCTTGGTCAGCGCAACCACCATCGTACTCCGAAACACCCTAGACATCCTGGGGATCTCCGCACCAGAGGAGATGTAAATGACTTACAAACTCATCAACTGCGACTCCGTCATAAAAATCATCACGAAACCCGACTCCCTGTTCCATGGAAGCTACTGCGTGGATCCTTACCAGAACTGCGAATTCGGATGTCAATACTGCGATTCTTCCTTTGAAAAAATTGTCTATGTCAAAAAAAATATTAATGATGTCCTAGAAAAAGAACTGCAGACCCTACAAAAAGGCAGAGTCATCATCGGCTCCGTCAATGATCCTTACCAGACACTTGAAAACAAATTCCAGCTCACCCACACCATCCTTGAAACACTCCGCCAGTATGATTTCCCTTGTCATATCCTCACAAAGTCACCATTGATTCTAAAAGACCTCCCCTTGATCTCCCAACTAGATAGCCTTATCACGATTAGTCTGTGCTCATTAGATGCCCTGGTCGTAAAAATCTTCGAACCAGACGTGCCCTCCCCAACCGTCCGCCTTGAAACGCTAAAAACAATCAGACACCAGGGATTCAAAGCCGGACTTGCTTTAATACCAATCCTCCCATATATCATTGAACCAGAGATAGAATCCATCGTCCAGGCTGCTGCCAAAGCGGATGCTCAATACCTGCTCCACAAACACCTGGAGCTGAAGGGAGACCAAGAGATTCATGTAAGAAACCTCATCAAACTCCATTACCCGCACCTCCTCCCGAAATATGATGAGCTGTACGAAGATGACTACCGCCCACAAGAAACCTATCTAGATGAGATACATGCACTCCTCAAAGAGAACTGCATAAAATACCACATCTCAGAAACCATACAACTCTGAACAAAAATAAAGAAAAAGATTACCGTTTCTTTTTCTGCTTCATCATACGATCTACAAGAGCCTTCTCATCATTCTCAGCAGTATTCTGCTCACGGGTCATCTGCTTCTTTCGTTTCAGAATTTCATCGATTTTTCTCTCATCTGCCTGGATGAACACCTTCTCATCAGGCTCTTTGTCCCCTGACTGAGGCTCCGTGAACTCCTGGACTTCCTCTAGACCCATATTGTTCGGCAATGGAGCAATACGAATCTCAGACGATCGATGAGAATAATCAGTCCGCTCGACTTCTAATGGAGGTTCCTCCTTCTCAGCGGGTTCCAACGGTTCTTCTTTTACCTTTACCGGGAGATGGATCGAATTTCCCCCGAGGGTCTGGAACGCCTCAGAGATAAAATCAAGTTCATCACTAGTAGGACACCAATTGATCAGTTCGTTTTCTTGATGAAAATTCGGAGCGTTCCTGTCGAATTGAACACTCAACATTAGTCCTTTTGTATCCAAGTCTTTTTGAATCTCCAAAGAAATATAGATATTCTCATTTCTCTTCATCATGCATCCATCCGATTTAACACAACATAATATCCTCAATGGGAATTTATACTTTTCTTTTTCTCAAAAATCAACCATTATCACAAAGAAAAAAAGAATAATTATTATAGACATGTTTCGATATCTTCTTATAGGTAAACCAGGCTTACAAAAATGGATGAGGAGACTGTAACATGAAAAAAATTATGGTCGTTGACAATGAACCAGATATCGTTGATCTCACTCGTACAGTACTTGAGCTTGGTGGATACACGGTCGTACCATCCTACAGTGGAGAAGAAGCGTTACGCCGACTCGAAAAAGAAAAAGTCGATTTAGTTCTTCTTGACATCATGATGCCCGGGATGAGCGGATGGGACGTCTTCAATCGGATTAAAAAGAAAAACAAGGATATCAAAGTCGCTTTCATGAGCGTCTTGGATATCTCCGATAAACGCAAACAAGTCCTGCTTGAGGAAGGATTAGCAGATTACATCATGAAACCCTTTGATAAAGAAACACTGCTCCAACGTGTCGATAAAATATTAAAAGTCGAATAACCGTTTAGAAAAAAATAGTAATGAATGGGATGCAACAATCCTAAAAAAATCCTCCTAGGAAAAGGAATCATGCACAGGGAACCAGATATTGTAAAAATTCTACGTGAAGAAGAACGGCAAAGAAATGCACAAAAAACACCGCACCAAGACACATACCAATCTGTCCCTTCTACAGAGGAGCCGGCACATCAGACCACTGGATCCACCCTGCTATGCTCCACCCCTCAACTAAAAGAAGCCTCTCCCCTGGATCATCTCGATGCATTTTACCGAACAACTTTTGAGATATGCCCTGTTGCAATCCTCATCCTTGACCCGCACCAACGAATCATCTCCTGGAATACCTACACCGAGTCTTTTTTCCACAAAACCAAAGACCAGCTTGCATACCACTCCATCAGCACCCTCTATACACCCCAGGAATGGGACCATATCAAACAACACCTCGAGTCCCAACCTGAACCAGAACATCGCCTAGAAACAAAAATCCTCCTCAACAACACCCTCCTGGATGTCAGTATTCTCTCCTATCAACTCAAGGATACAAAAGGAACACAGCTTGGTTCCGTCTACATTATAAAAAACATTATACAGCGCATTCAAATGAATCACCAATTTGATTCCCTTATCCAATACACCGATGACTGCATCTCCTTATTTGATACAAATTGCCAATACCTCATGACTAATAACCAGGAGCTAGCAGAACTAGGCCGAACCCGTGATGAGGTGCTTGGAAAAACCTATTCAGATTTCCACACCTATGAAGAAACCAAGGATTTTACCCAGAAGCTGAGCAGGGTTGCTGACACAGGAACACCCCTCAAAGACATCCAACAGACCAACAACCGATGGTACCTGCGCACATTTAACCCCGTAAAAGACCAACAAACCGCTCACACCACCACCGTGCTGGTCATCTCCACAGAGATTACTGACAAAAACCTCACCAAGGAACTCGCTTTAGAAAAAGAAAAAAAATATCGAGCATTATTCGATATCTCCCCACAGACCACTCTCCTGATCGATGAAAACGGGATCATCCTTGACATCAACGAACGCATCACCGAATGGACGGGGTACTCCACCGAGGAGATTCTCCAGAAAAACCTCTTCGACTTACCCTTCTTCACCAAAGAATCAAGAAAATCACTTAAAAAGATTATTTCAAAAAGATACACCAATAAAAAAATCCCTGCCTTCGACATCGAAGCAAAAACCACAAACGGGGAAAAACGCACGGGAGTCGTCACCGCAACCCCCCTCCGAGACGAACACAATGAACAAAACACCTTCCTTGTTATTATCTCCGATGCCCCAAAACACAAACACCAGGACAACACTACCCGGAAAAAAGACTCCACCTCCCATTCACCCCTCAGCACCGATGAACATGAAAAAAAATTCCAAGTGTTACTTGAAAACTCTCTTGACATGATCTACCAGCTTGACCTGAAGAACGAAACCTTTAACTACGTCAGCCCCGCGTCCCTTAAAATCATCGGCTACTCCCCAGATGAACTCATGTCTTTTACCCTAAAAAACATCGAAGAATTCATCCACCCTGACGACACCCTCCAATGGAACAACCATATACACACACTAACCGACCATGCCCAGAAACACAACACCATCCAATCCATTGAATACCGCTTGAAACACAAGACACGAGGGTACCGCTGGATACGCGACACCAGCACCGTCCTCTTCAACTACGAAAACGAACCAACCTCCATCATCGGAACCATCGAAGACATCACCGATCGAAAAAAAGTCTGGGAAGAACTCGTCAAATCAGAAGAAAAATACCGTATCCTTGCAGAGACATCTGCAGACGGGGTGTTCACCACAGACTCCCTAGGGCGACTTACTTACATCAACCCCTCCTTCGAAAAACTCTGTGGACGACGAAAAAGCCAAATCCTTGCCACCCCCTTCAGAAATTATCTCCTCGAAGACTCTGTGTATTTCTTCCAACAAATCTTCATTGATGTACGAAAGAAAAACGACAAAATAGAAAACGTTGAATTAGAACTCGTCTCCGGGGATGGATGTATTATTCCTATCGAGGCGAACATCGCACCCCTCACCAAACAAACAGAGTTTGGTGGGGTCATCTGCACCGTCCGAGACATCACCCAACGCAGAGAAATCGAAGATGAGTTAAAGAAAAACGAACGACTCAAAACTGAGTTTATGAACATCGCTGCCCATGAACTTCGATCCCCTGTGACCCCCATCAAGGGATACCTCGACCTCATCATCCATGATAATGAGAGCAACGAGAAGATAAAAAACTGGGCGAAAATCAGTCTCCGAAACGCAGAACGCCTTCTCAAACTCGTCAACGACATCCTCGATGTCGCCCGTCTCGACAGCGACACAATGCGATTTGACATGGAGAAAATCGACCTCGTGGAGTTCATCAACGAAATCGCTGAGGACATGCGACCTGCGATAATAAACAAAAAATTGGAATTCCATGTGAACGTCCCCACAGCACTGCCTCACATCATCGGGGATAAAAATCGCTTATCACAAGTACTCAAAAATCTCATTGGCAACTCCCTGAAATTCACCGACTGCGGATACATCGGTCTTGACATGGAAAAAAAGCAAAACCATATCCTCATCACCGTCGAAGACACCGGTATTGGAATCTCGAAAGATGAACTGAAAAAAATCTTCACAAAATTCTACCAGGCGTACACCGGTGAGGACCGAAACAACGAAGGTACTGGATTAGGGTTATTCATCTCAAAAGAAATCATTAAAAAACATAATGGGGAGATCTGGGCGGAAAGTGAAATCGGCAAAGGAAGCCGATTCATCATCCAACTCCCCTATGTCTATAAAATGATAGTGGATTTCAAAACCTGAGGACTTATGACAGAACTCAGAAACTCAGAAGTCATCGGCGGCATCCTACGCACCTTATACGTAGTCGCCAGCAGACGAACCTCCCAGACTTTCGCAGCCACCGTCATTGGAGCTATCATTAAAACTCTTGAACAAAACTATGAATTCTTGCGTTACATCAACATAGAAAACCCCGAGTACACCAACGCAGAAATCGTCATCAACATCTCCAATGAAATCGACACCGTCGAACCAACAAAAATCGGCACCGCGGTTGAGGCAATCATCAGAATCGTCTACATGGATTTGGTCGGAAAAACAGGATTATTCTTCATGAAAGAACTCAAACAACAAGCAGGGGACCAAATCATCACCCATCTACGCAACTATGGAGTCGACCTTAGTCTCCTCCAAACCGAGCAACGCTACATGCATCGACAACATCGAAAGAAAAAACAACAAGCTCAGATGAAACGAATGAGCGATAGCTTAGAGCATCGCGATGACGTCAGCCTCCTGGGGTACAGCTGGAAAAACGTTGGATCTTGGAAATACGATCCTCTGCAAAAAACCTGCGTCCTCTACAGCAAGGAAGGAAAGGAACTGGACCGGTTGAATCTTGATACCATCATAGAAAGCTATGTCACCAACCTTACCGATGAATACGAAGACCCCTCAGGGGAATATGAAGAAGAGGTCCTGCTCAACGACAAAGAAATCGAACTTCTCAGGATGCTTCATACCCGGGATATGGATGCGGAGCTAGCCTCCGTCGTCCTCCATGTCTCCAAGATGGAGTTCGAAAATATCGTCAAAAAACTCCTTCAAAGCGAACTGCTTCACTACGTCTCCTACAATGAAATCGAACTAACTGAGGAAGGCATCCGGTTTCTCACGGAGACAGAAAGCGGGACGAAGTAAACCAGATGATAACTGATCACGACTGCTTCCCTTTTGTCACATTAAAAATAAAAAACTCCATTTGCCCACTTGATGCACTATTCCCATCCTGATCATACACCTTCGTCTCAAGAGTATGTTTCAGGAAGGCTTGTTCATTCCACTGCCAAAACACCGGGAATGAGGATACCTCATCCTTCAACGCCCCGTCCACATAAAACTCAGCTTTCGCTAAATTCTCATGAGGAATCTTAATACTCATTGGTCCAATGATAATTGATTTGAAAAAAGGGATGATCTTTTTGTTTCTAATATAGATAAATCCATCAATCGAGACGTTTTTCACCCTAAAAAGAATCAATAAACCTCCCATACCACCTACCAACAAACCAACAAAGATTACCAACCCATAGGTTTCCAAAAAACTCTTCTGTGGTGGCGGCTCATACGAGAAATACAAATAAACAATCGATGACGAAAGCATGCCTTTTCCCTGTAATGCTTGTGCTTCGATATCCAAAGTATAGGTGCCATTATCAAGGTATCCGGGGGGTGTGTACAGATAACTTTTTTCGTCTAACTGGATGAACTGGGTTGCAGCATTCACCGGGCCAAAGGTTGCAGAGAGGATGACCACGGGCACATTAAAGCTGATTTTTATAGAGGGATAATCCCCGTTGATCAACCCTCCATCGCTTGGTGTGAACAACGCGGTGACTGCTGGAAAGATATTGTAAAACGAGAACTGATACGAAACCTCAGGATCATCAAAAACATAGATTTTCTCATTTTCCCGCCAATATTTATCCATCGAAATAGTCCTTCCCAATGTTGTGATAATCAGCTCAGCATCCGGGTAAAAATCACTAATCTCAAAATAGATCCAATGACCCTTGTTGACTGAGACGAACACCTGTGCTTGTTCATTGACCACATCGACTATCTTCTCCTGGATAAGCCCGATACTATAGGAGATAGGATAGATACGATCTGTTGTCGTGTTCCAGAAAAACTCTGGGGTCTCATCATTGTCGATGGAGACGAGGAACAAGATGTTGTTATTGAAATTCACTGGCTGACCATGAACCGCGGTGAGGTGATGACTAGGATCCACAAAGGTATCAGCAATACCGTTCCCATCCGTATCATAACAGTAGAACTGCTCAGAGAGATCCATCTGGTATCTCATATTCACATAATTGAGTTGATCTGCAGGTACAAGATGTTTATGTAATGAAATAATCGTCACATTCATTCGGCTTATCCCGGTGAGTCCTTGGTCATCTTTGACTGTTAACGTTGCTTTATAGGTTCCATTCGAATGATACGCATGAGTAACAATACTGCCGTTTTCTGTTGTCCCATCACCGAAGTCCCAGAGGTGTTGAACAATCGTGCCATCAAGGTCAAAGCTCCTGGAGCCATTAAACGTTAGATCTTCTAGTACATATCCCTGGTAAGGTCCACCGGAATACGCGGTTGGGTTCTTTGAAGAATTTGTGTTGCCTGCGATATCCGTTGCGTTAATGATGCAAAAAACCCGGTCAGGTTTTTCCTCGATGAGAATGACTTTCTCATAATAGGTATTGCTTTTCAGGTCCATGGTTGTTTTCATCCTGCTGCTCCCATTAAACCAATATTCAAGAGAAACCGCAGAGATGATGGAATCATCCGTGATGATCGCCCCGAATGTATAGCTATTAGGAAGGTCTGTAAACGAAGATCCATACCGACTCACTCGGATCACTGGTCGTTCCGTATCGATGACCTTGATTTTTTTCGTCTCTGTTACCACCTGGTTTCCCCAGATATCACGAGCATAGAAATGATACGTGAGATTCTGGATGCTATGGGCCAGCAGGATGGTTCCAACAAAATAATTCCCTCGTGACACAGCCATGGTTGAATTATTCCCTGACGACCCATGACTCCACACCACGGAGACTTCTAAGTCTGCAGCGGTCGCCTCAGAGGATGTCACAGTTGCGTTAAAAGTAAATGATTTTGAGGGTTTTGCCGTTGTCGGAGAATTATCCTTCACGCTTGGTGGAATCCCGGGTCGTATCGTAAAACTCTGATTGATAGAATGATTCCAGTTCCGTGGATCTTTTGCCGTGATAAAAAACGTGAAGTTCCCGGTGGGTGAGAATTTTTTATTACAATAATAGGTATCCCCTGTTTTGTTCTGGGTGATACTAAAGTTCGAGAACAGTCCTGTTGGTGAAATCACGCTGAGGTACACCTCTTTTATGATAGTGGTATCTGTGATGACCACCGAAAGGTTCGTTGTTTTTCCCACCGTCTGAATCAAGGGAGAAACACTTGGTGCTCCGAAAACTGGCGGAAGAATGTCAAGGAGAGGTCCTTCATCAATGTTCACCGCATAAATCGAGTAAGGAGCATCAGCAATCCCATCAAGGTCTGCATCCACTGCGCCTTCACTGGTTTCATCATAGTCATCCCAGTAATTCCCACACAGGGTCGTCCCCTGAATGATGTTACTGCCACTGATTTCTGGGATGTTCCATTGGTTCCGCTGGATACTCTTATCTAAGGCATTCTGCTGGTTATCTAAGAAGAAATTGTTGTAAATCAAATTATCAATGGTGAAGAAATCCAGGTACATCCCATATTGGTTGTTCCCACTGATGCGATTGTCTCGTATCACATCATTTGTTGAGTTGTACATCCGGACGCCTGCAAGAGTGTTATCGCTGATGGTATTCTCATATAGCGTATTGTTGTCATCAGCAGAAAGATACACGCCGTCTTTCTTGTTCAAGGAGATGATGTTCTCATTGATATTGTTCGTCGACCCGATGATCATCAACCCATAATTCGTATTTGCACTCACGATGTTATTGTTGATGTTAAAACACATGCTGCAGTTTTCTAATACGATCCCTGAGTTGTTGTTATCGTATACCGTGTTGGAGACAATAGTTTGATAGTCGCTGAAGTCGTTTAAGTAGATGCCGTTGTTTCCATTCTCTGAGCAATTGTTCTTTCGAATGATGTTATTCTGGCAGGAGCTGTTCAGGAATATACCGCTTTTGTTGTTATTCTGGATTCTGTTGTTGTAGATGTTGATCCCATCAGAAGCATAGAGGTACACCCCGTTCTCATTACCTGTGATACTATTATAGCTGATGTTGGCGTTATTATGTGATTGGTAGAGTCTGATCCCATCACCAGCGTTGTTCTGGATGATGTTATCATAAATAAAATGGTTATCGGTGTAATACAGATGAATCCCGTTGTATCCTGAGGAGATGATATTGTCAGTGATAATCGAGTTCTCCCCATTTACTTGAATGATGCTGCTTCCTACGAAAGGGTTGGTGCTTGTTATCGTAAAATGACTGATGTTAACATTATCGGCATTTACGGTAATCACTGTGGTTCTGTTCCCTGTAATGATGGTGTTCCCACGGTCCTCACCAAAAAGGTTGATCCGATGATTAATGACTAGGTCCTCCTCATAGGTGCCGTTATAAACAAAAATCCTGTACCCGTCAACAGCATTATTTAACGCATCTTGGATGTTGGTGTAGGTCTCTCCTTCACCCACGTACAACGTCGGGGGAGAATCAGCTCTGCATACCTGATAAGACCCTAAAAAGCATACGCAGTTTGTGATTTGAAATATCACACTTATCACTATGAGAAACTTGCTAAGTTTCATCCCATCCGCATGCATATGTACTTGCACATGCATATCTGCTTTTATCATAAAAATATTCCTATAAGAACCCATCCGATTCTAGATTTTTTTTTATCGTTCCCAGCTCATCCGTGCATCGAGGAACAAGGTCCAGAACAAACAGAGGTCCTCTCTGAGTAAATCCTTGGTATCAACCACCGAGAGATCCTTTAAAATATCCACATCAATATTTTTTCCAAGACTTATCTGTTTGATTTGAGACTCTAAGAGGTCATGGATATCGGTGAACTCCCGTTCTATCTCAACATACCACCGTTTGTCTTTCTCATAGGGTTTCACGACCGTTCTAGGATTATCTATCCACTTTTTCAGAAAGTCATCCGCATTTCTTTTCAATGACACGGGTGGACCAGTATGCACCACGGTTTTTGAAATGGTCATGTCTTGTGGTTCTACAATGATGTACACCTCGTTTTCTTCTACGGTGAATGTCGCGGTGATGAGCGGAAAATCGTATTGCTCACAGAGCTCCCGGATTGATCGGAGGGATTTTCGGATCTGTGGGTAGAGGTTCTCAGGGATGATTGCTGGTTTTGGGAATTTCACCCCGATGAACTGTCGTGTGCCGAGTTGTTTGGTGATCTCCGCAAGCGTCCAGGGTTGTGGCTTGTTTGGGAAAAAGAAACTAAGACGAGGTTGTTTTTTATATTCCTGGCATGCTTTGATCAACAGGTTGAATTTTTCAAGGGAGACTGCTGATGCGACGTTTCGGTTTGGGTCCACGGGGTCGATGAACACCAGCGGGGTGGTAAACTCAGGAGGATTGTGGGTGTCTAAGGATAGTTTTTCTCCGAATTTCCATTGGCTTACTTGTTCGACTAAGTGTTGGAATGTTTTGTATTTGAGGATGGTGATTTCGCAGAGATACCCGGAAAATCCTTCGATTTCTGCTTCTGCACCATAACAGCCGATTCCTTTCAGGAATTGTTTGAAGAGTCGTACTTCTTTCTTCTGTGATTCTTTCAGATGTTTTTCGATGTAGCGAGTGTGAAGTGGTGTCCGATCGACTGCGGAGAGTTTCTGGGTTGCATCCTGAATCTTATAACAAGGGACCAGTTCTGTTTTAATGGATTTATACATGCCGCGGACATAGGGGTGCTCTGCGAAGCATTCCTCCTGTTGTTCGAGGATCGCCCGTCCAATAGTGAGTCCTGTTTTTTCCAGTGTTTCCCTGGGTACTGTTGGGGGGAAGCAGAGGAAAAGATCGATGTCAACCGCATGTCTGATGAAGGTGTCTTTTGCGATGGAGCCGACTAGTTCGATTTCGATGGGGATGGTGGTTTTTTTGATCTGGGTCATAACCTCTTTTTTAAGGTGGGTGATGACGTCTTGGATCTGTTTTTTTTCCTCGGGGCTAGGAGTTATTTTTTGAAGTACGATGGTTTCGATTTCTTCTGAGCCGGGGATCATCTATGTTTCCTTCATGAAATGGGTGACGAGGGTGAACACTCCTATTGCGAGGAGAGCTCCACCAATGACATCGGTTAACCAATGGATAGCTAAATAGATAACTGCACCGGTGACACAGATAGCGCAGAAATATGTCAGGTACAAGAATCTTTTATTGTGGGTTAGAGCAACAGTTTGTACAAGAAGCATTGACATGGCAACATGAAGGGAGGGAAAGCAATTGTTGTTGGTGGTGGTCGTGTAAAAGAAATGTTCGATGCTTGGGATGACCATGTTTAATGCAGAGGGGGTTCCATAATAGTGATAGACGTTGGTGATAGGGACAAAGAGATAGAAAGGCAAGGCGATTGCGTAGATTCCGACTAGAGAGTATGCGAATATTTTCATTGGTTTGTTTTGTTCTGTGAGGATGAAATACAGCAGGGTGAACCAGAGCATGAATGGGTATAATCCGATGTAGATGAAGACAAAAAAATACACAAGAACTGGTGTCCAGAGGCGGGTGAACCATTGAACAGCCCCATCCTCGATTGCTTGGATGGTGGGGGTGAAATTTACATTCATCATGCTGGTTATAATGCTGTCAAGGATGTTGACTTCGAGGAGATGGATGATTACTATGATGATGATAAGGATGAGGAAGAATGCTTGAGACCTGATGGTCTTGGGATATTTTATCAGTGGTTTTTTCCATGTGTCTTTTGGGATGAGGAAAAGAAGACTAAGGATAAGAAGAAGGATGTTGATGAGCCCAAGTGTGATAAACCAGGTTTCTATGGTTTCACCATCCTCAGAAATGGACTTCTCGTAGGGTTGTATAGATTGGTCCGCTTTGTGTCAGTTCGCTTTTCTTCAATACGATACTGTGTACTTCTTGTGTCGTGAATTCATCATCCCGATGATGTTCTAGGGTTGCTAGGAGTTTTTCTTTATTCTTGGCGGTTCTGATTCTGCCTATCGTGAGATGTGCAGAGAATCCTCTTTTTTCCGTCTTGAATCCCAGAGACGCTAAACCCTCTTCAAGAACCTGTGCAATCGGCTCGATTTGCCCATCGTCCTGGATGCCTAACCAGATGACTTTTATGTAATTTTTATTAGGAAACACCCCCGTGCCTCGAAGGGTGATTTGGAATGGTTTGACGGTGGCAACCGAGTCTTTCATACATTGTTCAATGGCGTCTATCATGGTTTCTTGTGTATCCCCAAGAAACTTCAGGGTGATGTGGATGTTCTC
>JALOTN010000089.1 GCA_025457885.1 Thermoplasmatota archaeon
TTTCCGAGCGTCTTCATTTAAGATACCTAAGATCTTTTCGTCGAGTTCATCCATACGAGAGAGTACGACTTGACGATTTAAATAATTTTGCATAAAAAATGACAAAAAGATAAAATAAATCAATTTATTTCAGTAATAAATTGTCAATTGAACTATTTTTTCTCCAAAAGTTATAATAATTATTTTTAACAATATAATGTATCATGAACGAAATCTGCCGTAAATGTCCTATCCCTAACCTTCTCCATAGAGACTGTTGTATCTGCAACCTGGTCAAGGTCACCCGCTATGAAATCGATTAACGACCACTTTCTCTTCAGAAGGAGTATCGAAACGTATCAAAATACACCTTCATCTTCTTATAAAAATATTTTCTTAGAAACAACACCTCAGGTTCCAATCTCAATTTCCGTGGCTTGATATACCCTGTGAAATCCTTTTCAAATTGTAATCCTAAAAACCGTAGAATATCAGTAATCACCTCGTTTGGTTTCTCACAGAGGTCCTCATACCGAACCGAGAGAAAATCCTCCTTGGGAAGCTCAGAAATGTTCTTCAAATAAGAATCCGTCCCTGCCTTTGCCCGCCAAAACACCTCAAAGACCCCAGGCGGAAACCGTAGCGTATAAAAAAGACGGTACCCCCACAGAAGCAGCGGGTTTTGATACATCTGAGCACTTCTCCTGGAATAGAGACAGACGAACTCATCCTTCTTCAACAAACGCATCTTCCACAGTTTCATCGTCGAACTAACAACCTCAAGGGGATTACGTTGGATGAACACGAACTTCGCCTGAGGAAACAGCTTCTTGAGATACAGAAAATTCCCATAATCATACGGATTCTTCAACAGCACAGGTTTATCATCACCAGAGAGATACTTTATCTTCTTGCAGAGGATCTTAAAAATCTCAGAGTTCTCCTCCGTAAGTTTCCAAGGGTAATCCCGCTCAGAGAACACATACATATACTCATGCTCATACTCAGAGGTCACCTTAACGGCATCCGTCCGACGGTCCGTAATCCCTTTCTCCTGTAACAGTTGATTGATACGCTTTTTCTCCTCATCAATCAAATCATGATCATAATCATAGAGCAACCGGTCAAAATTCAACACATGATACAACGTCAGAACATTAAAGTTCTCCGTCTCATTTAACATATGATACAGAATCGTTGTCCCTGAACGATGCAACCCAAGGATGAACACCGGCTGAAACACAATATCCTTAATTTTACCGAGATACTCATCATCCAAGGTTTTCTTATTTACTATGGGATCCCACCTTGTTTTTTCCGAGACATATGACAAATTATATTAATAATTGTATGTTTTGACGTGAGGGACTATGAATCCGTTTCTCAACCCGTTCAATGGTCTACCGTTTTTAAAAAATTACTTCACAGTTCCGATGCGATTAAAAAACTATGACCAAAGCAAAATGAAAAAACACCAGGACGCCGCATTCCGCGACGTCATCACCTACGCATTTACAGTTCCCCTGTACCAGAAGAAATACAAAGAAGCAGGAATCACACCAGAAGACATCACAGGAATCCAGGACATCACCAAGCTTCCCTTCATCACAAAAAAAGACATCGTCGAACACTACCCTGATGGAATACTCCCCGTCGACTATGACCGAAAGAACGCGTATGTCGCCAGCACCAGCGGGTCCACCGGAAAACCAGTCTCCGTCTACGTCGACTTCCCGACCCTCGCCCAAGGCCTCCTCCTCTCCGTAAGACAAGGAAAAACCTACCAATACAACGTCAGGACCGCGAAAATAGCGAGCATCGGAACCTTCCATCAAGGACGCATCGACCGGGTCTATGACGACGCAATCGTCAACCACACCCAGTTGTTCCGCAAATCAGACAACTACCTCTCCATGAACGCCTTCGACCCGATCAAAGACATCATAAAAAAACTCAATGAGTTTCACCCAAACATCATCTACACATACCCCATCATCCTCCAACACCTCGCATACTTCAAAAAGAAAGGATACTGTGATAACATCAACCCAGCTATCCTCCAAGTCGGGGGATACTCCATGGACCAGTACACCCGAGAATACATCTCCAATGCGTTTCACTGCCCCATCGTCAATCTCTACCAATCCGTCGAAGCATGCGGCACCATCGCCTACGAATGCCTCCAGGGGACCTGGCATATCAACACAGATTTCTACCATGTGGAAGTCATCGACGAACACAACCACCTCCTCCCCCCGGGGAAACGCGGCCATATCGTCGTCACCAGACTCTTCGGCAGAGGAACACCCATCATCCGATACACCGGGATGGATGACTGGATCACCCTGGGTGAACACTACGAATGCAGCTGCGGATACACCACCCCCATCTTCAAAAACGGTGTCGAAGGACGAGTCAGCGCACGAGTCATCCTCCCAGACGGACGCGTGTATCCCGCGGCAAGCTTCGAACTAGTCTCACTTGTTCTCACCGAGCTGAAGACTTACAAAATCACCAATTTCCAGACCATACAAAACAAAATCGATGACATCGAAATCCATCTCGTAATAGACAATGATCTTCGCAACACAGAACCATCACTCGAATTTATCTTCAAAAAAGTCTATGAGAAATACCGGGAGAAATGCGGTCCATCCGTAAACATCACAGTCAAAGAAGTCACCGAAATCAAATCCCCCCAGAACAAACCAGCACCCCTCGTCATCTCAAAAATCAACCTGGAGGAGGGATACAAAATACTAGAAAAAAAAGAAGAAACACAAAAAAGAAAAAAAGAGACCTGAACAGCATCTTCAGGGCTCAATGGATTTTTTTGAATAAAAACAAGAATAGAATTACTTCTTCTTCAGATACGGAAGACCTGTTCGTTTGTTGACCCCGACATCATACCCAGGGGGCATCTCACAGGCAGTCCCACTCTTCGGTGATTTTTTACTGAAGAAATAAATCGTTTGCTTCCTTCCGCCTTTGAGGGTGACATCCCTCTTATACAATGTCCAACCTTCATACATGTATGCCATACTTTGTTCCTCTAAAATCAGAATCATGTAAGGCTCATTTAAAGCTTCTTACCATACCTGAAAAAAAATATCACATATCTCATTGATGTTGGATGGGTTGTAAAATCAGCTTGTTCTGATGCTTCTGGAAAATAATCTCATGATCCTCGAAAATAGGGCTCCTTCCTAACAGAACCGGCAGGTCGTTCCGATCCGAGACATGCACCTCAAGGTTATTGTAGGAATATTTTTGATCCTCGTCATAGATGACCATGTTCAACACGGTCTTATACAATGTTGTCTCCCCAGCAGCGGTATCCACACACCCGGCTTTCTCCAGTTTCAGTCGTAAATATTTCGCGATCGCATAGGGAATGACGATAAAATCCCCCCCTGAGTCAAGTAAGGCATCAATCATCGGAGTCTCCCGATCCTTTGTAAAAAACTTAATCGGAATCAAGGGATAATTCTTATATTCAAAGATGAAGGGTGTTTCAGACATGGCCATCCTAATGTAAATGAATGCTGCCAGATAATACTTTTGATATCTTAATAGAATTAGCAGGGAATTTCTCCACGGGATACTTCTCATCAACAATCCGCAGCATATCCTCAAGGTTCATGCTATGGTCAACAATCTCATCATTGAACAACAAGATCCATTCACCAGAATATTTCTTCAGAATCTCATCCTGTTCCATTCAGAATCACTTACCGCTAGACGCTATATAAACCTTCGCAATCGGGAAAGGAAAAAAATTACTCTTAATGTTCCTCTGTTTTTTCAAAGGTCAGGGAAAGAATCGTTCCAAGTACGCCACCAAGGACAAGGATTATTGTTATTGAATAGATGCCGATGTCCGCCCAGACATTAAATCGAATACCCCATGAAATATAAAGGAGCAGCCCAGCTATTAAAACAAGAATTGAAAATATTGTATATGTGTTGATGTTCTTTAGGTTTGGTTTCATTTTTTCTACCTCTTTTTATTATCAGGGTAATTTGGATGGGAGCACTGGGATTTGAACCCAGATCGACGGGTCTCTTCG
>JALOTN010000049.1 GCA_025457885.1 Thermoplasmatota archaeon
CTACATTATCCCCTTAGTGGTGTTATGTATTGTTTTTTGGGGCATGGAACAGATATTCGGAGTTTCCTTATTGATATTCAAACGTCGTAAAATATTCATTATTGCCTTTATCTGCGGTGCAGTAACCAATTTTGTTTTAAACATCCTCCTTGTCCCTCACTACGGAATCATCGCAGCAGCCATAACCACCCTCGTAGCATATATTTTAATCACCATCATCATAGGATATTCCTCACGACGCTACTTCAAATTTAATCTCAATATACTATTCTTGATAAAATGTGTTATCGCAGCCATCGTAATGGCGGGTCTCATATGGTTAATAAACCCAGTATCGCTTGAGGGAATCATTCTGTCCGTAATCATTGGGATATTCGTCTATTTCGGCGTATTAATCGTTTTAAAAGGATTTCAGAAAGGAGAGATCAAATCCATCTTCAATATCGTCGGTTTAGGAAAATTATATCAAAAGATAACTGTATTTTCCAGTCGGACTAAAAAATAACAAAATTACTGGGTTTCAGGGAGAAATAAATGAAGAACACCCTACGAGAATTAATAATCATTTTAAAAGGCGAAGATGTAAAAAAAGAATATCAAGAAATACAGAACATCCAAAACCTGCACGACATGCAAAAATTTCAACAGAAATACCTAGAAAAATTGATACTCCATACCTATAAAAATGTGCCCTACTATCAGAATATTTTTGATAGAATTAATATAGTTACCAATGAAAAAGTAAATTTAACAAAATTCAAAGAAATCCCCCTCCTTACAAAAGAACTCCTGCGAAAACATCAAAATGAACTCACATCCACCGATTACCAGACACGCAAATGGTATTACAATTCCTCTGGTGGATCAACCGGGGACCCAACAAGATTTATACAAGATACTATTTATAAAAAATGGTATTCAGCAACAAATAGATACTACTATCAAGAACTCCTTCAGATAAACGAAAACAATGCTCGGAAGATATTCCTCTGGGGTTCTCCACAGGATTTGTTCAAGGGAAGTGTCGGGTTTAAAAACAACCTGAAAAACTGGTTTTCAAATATCCGATTTTTAAACAGTTTTAAAATGACGGAAAATGATATGAAATCATATATTCACTCGATAAACACGTATCGACCAGATCTGATACGAGGGTATGCAGGAGCACTCTATGAATTAGCACTCTTTTCTGAAAAACAAAATACGAAAATGTTTTCACCAAAAAAAATCGTCTGCTCTGCTGAAACTTTAACAAATGATATGCGAACAAAAATCGAATCCGTGTTTGGAACAAAAGTATATGATTTCTACGGGTCACGAGAAACAGCATCTATTGCAGGAGAATGCAAAAAAGGCCTCATCCACATATTTTCTTTTAATAATTACGTCGAAAGACTAGATCAAAATAACAACCCGGTTACCGAAGGCGAAGAAGGAAGAGTGATTATCACCCCACTTCATAATCTCTCCATGCCTTTAATACGATATGAGCTTGGAGATGTCGCGATCCTTGGCCTCAAGGAATGCCCCTGTGGGAATCATCTCCCTACCTTACGAAAAATTTCAGGTCGACTTGAGGAACAATTTATTAAAAAAGATGGATCCATCGTCATAGGATATTTTTTTGTCCATCTCTTCGGCGTCCTCCTCAATAAAGGCTTTATTAAACAATTCCAAGTCGTCCAAGAGGACTACGACAGGATTCGAATACGCGCTGTTCTAAATAAGGAGCTCCCTGAACCTGAAAAAAATGAAATTGAGCAAAAAATCCGAGTCACCATGGGGCAGGATTGCACGATACTTTGGGACTATGTTGATACGATATCCAAAACCAACAGTGGCAAATATTTATACACTCAATCATTAGTGAAAAGATAAATCATAACTAAATCTTGTCAAATAAAATTTTTCTAATCATAGGGAAAGGAATCATTTTTACTATTTTTCAAGCGAGGTGATCAATTGTTCAAACTCGGTTGTAATCATGTTTAAATCATGGTGTTGTTGAACATATTTCTTTGCGTTCATCCCCATTTCTTCACGTAAATTTTTATCTTGAAACAATCTAATTACATCAAGAAGTAGTTGTTCGAATGATTTCGAATGAAAACCGATTCTTTCCTTACAAATAACTTCATCAGGATCAACGTTAAGACTGATTACCGGTGTGCCAGAAACCCATGATTCTAAAAACGTATTAGGAAATCCTTCAATCTGGGAGGTGTTAATGAATATCGCTGCATTTCTGTAATAGTGTTGAATCTTATGATATGGGACAAAACCTAAAAAATCAAGATTAGGGATTGTTTTTGCTTCTTTCTCGATTGTATCATATTCTGCTTTTCGTCCTTTACTTTCCCCACCGATCATTACAAATTTCAACTGCGGTAGTTTTCGAGCTATTTTTAAAAAAAGCTCTGGTTGTTTCACTGCTTTAATTGAACCAACCCATAAAATGTAACTTTTATTGCTCTCTATATCCACTGTGTCCTGAGGGATGATAATTGGGTTTTTAATTAACACACAATCCTTTTTTTTGAATTTATTTTCTAGGATTTCTTTTTGAAACAGGTTCTGAACAATAATTTTATGCGCAAAGAGAATATCTAAAGATGCGGTTATCTTCCTAACAAATGGGTGACCACCACGGAAACGTTCAAAGAGAAGATTTGAATCACTCACAATCCATTTCACATACTTTCTTCTATGAATGAGACAAAAAAACGGAAGGACTCCTGTTGATCCAATCCCTTGAAAATAGATATCAGCATCCGCTTTCTTAAGAGAATTCCAATACAGTAAAAAATTTTTAATAAAAGAATATTTTTGAGACTGCGGGCAAGAGATAATAGTAATACCATCAACAGTTTTTTTTTCATTTTTTTCATCATAGGTAATAAACGATACGGGATAACCGCGTTTTGCTAACTCCCTTCCAACAAGCACTTGTTTGAGCTCAGACCCACCAGCATATTTGAGCGTTTCACTTGAAATCAGCAAGGGAAGACTATCAAATGCCACAAAACAGATTTTTGTATCTATCCTTTTCATCTTATTCACTTTACTTTTCTTTCAACTTTCACACGTCATTTTACCAATGATGACAGGAGTTCAATGAACTGATTTGTCACCATTTTTACATCATGATGTTCCCTAATATATTTTCTCCCGTTCGATGCTATTTCATTCCGTAAACCATCGTGTTTGAGGAGAGACTCAATGTCAATCATCATCTGTTGAATGGTTTTCGAATGAAATCCAAGTTTATGATTACATATTATCTCATCTGGATCAACAGTGAGGCTAACAACAGGGACACCATAGGCCCATGCTTCAAGAAATGTGTTTGGAAAACCTTCAACTACCGAGGTATTTACAAAAACAGATGACTGCGCGTAATACTCCTGTATTTTACTATGGGGGACGAATCCTAAAAAGCTAAGGTTGGGCAATGACTGAGACTTTTTCTCTATAGTCTCATATAAAGCTATTTCTGAATTTGTTTTTCCCCCAATCATAATGCATTTAAATTGAGGAAATCGTCCAGCTATCTCCAAGAACAACTCAGGTTGCTTCAAAGACCGAATTGTTCCGATCCATAAAAGAGCATGATCCTTTTTTGTTGCATAATTCGCAGAATCGTCCGGTGACTCAAAAGGGTTTTTTATGACAACACATTTCTTCCGAAATTTCTTTTGAATCATATCCTTCTGATATTGATTCTGCCCAATGATGATAGAAGCAAGTTTGATATCTACATACAGACTTAGTTTTGTTATCCAAGTGGTTTTTTGGGTTACATCCTCTAATAGAACGGTTCTATCGCTTGAGAGCCATTTGATATACTTTTTCCGGTGAAGAAAGCAATAGAGAGCCACGATTCCCGGAGGATAGGTAGCCTGGATGTAGATTTCAGCATCAGCTTGTTTCAACGCCTTCCATAAACATATAAATTTTTTAAAAAAACCCACATTTTGTGAAGATGGAAACGATGTGACCAAAATAAGGTCTTCAAAATCCTTCTTCAATGGTGAGGCTTTTTCATCATGAACAACAACCGAAACAGGATAGTCTTTTTTCAGCAATTCCTTTATCAGAAGAACCTGTTTTAATTCCGCACCCCCTGCATAGGAGATATTCTGACTTGATGTCAGGAGCGGTAGACTCCCTAATGAAACAAAACAAATTTTGTTTTTCATACTTGTTTCCCAATTCGATCATGAATATCTTGGTACAGGACATCAAGTTTTCCCATAACAACCTTCACATCATATTTTTCCTTTGCCTCAAGAAGGTTATTATCACTCATCTGTTTCATTAAGGTATTATTTTCCATCAGGTTCATTATTTTTTCAGCAATTTCTTGAGGATCAGGTGGCATCGTTTTAATCACTAACCCTTGTTTTCCATCTTGAAAAACATCGACAAGACCACCGACATGCGTACCAATAAAAGGTAAACCTGCTGCCAATGCTTCACAAAAAACATTAGGGAACCCCTCGGTAAAAGATGGTAAAATCATGATATCCGCTTGAGTAAAAAAATGAATTTTCTCCATCCCCGATTTATGCCCAACACATTGAATATTTTCTTCCAGTTTCAAATCAGATATCTTTTTTTTCAAATTGCTCAATTCACTTCCATGACCAACATAAAACAATCTGAGTTTTGGGTACTTCCGTAGAATTAATTGAAACGCATCTAACAACTGATAAATGCCTTTTAATTTTTCAATCCTCGAACAGAATAAAAGGATGTACGGTGGTTCAAATAGTCTGTTTTCTGGTCTGAACTTCTCGGTTTCGACCATCATAGTCGTCACTTGGATTTTTTTCGGCTGAATACCTAACTTTATTAATTCATCTTTAAAACTATTCGCTAACACCATAATAATGTCTGGTGAATCAAAAATCTTATAGAAGAATCTTGAGAGAATATTTTTTTTATGAAAATGTCGAGAGATGGATTTATCCCATCCTCCAACACAAAAAATAACAGGAAAACCCTTTTTTTTAGCATATAATGTAAATATATAATCTCTGATAACGGCGACCCACGCCAAAGATGGATTGATATGGATAATATCTGGGTTAAATTTTTTCAATGTCTCTTTGAATTTCAGCAGTTGGATTAATATAATAAAAGGGTAAAAAATTTTCAAAAACTTTGATGAATACCCTTCAACAAAATGATCCATCTGATATTTCTCTTTTGGGTAGTTTTCCAATATCAATTTTACATAATTAGTGACGCCCCCCTTCGTCTCTAATGATACAGAGCAAAGTAAAATTTTAATTTTGTTGTTCATTCACAAATTCCTCTAGTTTGTTCTAAATAATCTGTAAGCGCTTCCTATATCAATTTACCATATTTTGTTGTGTTAATATTTTCTTTGATAATTTTCGCTGGGTTTCCAGCGACAATACAATTGGATTTCACATCTTTTGTCACAACTGACCCTGCACCAACGATAACATGATCTCCAATCGAGACACCAGGTAAAATAATGGATCTTGCCCCTATGAAACATTGTTTACCGATGGATGTCTTTTTATAAAGACTTCGACAATAATCATGGGCTAAAATCATCGCTCCAACAGCAACAAAACTTTCATCACCGATAGAAATCCCTTTAGGATTTGTCTTATCAAGATACGCACCAAAAGCGATTCGCGCTGTTGAAGAAATATCCATATGATACAGATGCTGTAAAAAACCACGTCTCACCGAGGTTAAGAGGACATGACCAGTGTTACGTATTTTTGTCATCACAACCATTTTTTACCACCTTTCTCCATTTTCTTTTAATTGAAACCAGATTTTTTTCACTCCGGGGAAACCCCTTCTAATAAAGTACTTAATGCGAAAAGCATCCATGCTTGCCCCCAGCGTATATAGGAGATTTTATTTGTCACTATTGGCCATTTTTGATAATAGAAATACCCTGATTTGTCTTGCATATGGGTAATCGTCCAATCTGCGATTGTTCTTGCGAAATCAAGATACTCCGGCTTCCGGTCACGCAACCGGCTGAAGGTAATGATTCCCTGTGCCTGATTATGGATATCGATAGGCCAGCGTCGTGGATAACGCCATTTACAACGACCATCGGGGAGAAATTGTTCGTTTTTATAGAAATCAACTCCTTTGAGGAGTGCTTCTAGGTATTTCCCGTCATCGGGTCTGGTATTTACAATGAAATCATCTAACGCATCAAGAATAAATCCCTGATGAAAATCAATTTGTTTTCGTTCAACACCATTCATTTCACTAAAATACCATGCGCCATTTGTTTTTTGTTTTGACACGATATAGTCCATCACCTTATGGGAGATTTCTAAAAGCTCTGTGTTGTTCGTATATCGATAAATATGTGATAAAATTCTTGCACCAAAGGTAGAGGCGTTATAAATGCTGATGTTCGTGTTATAGGTCGGGGTGTACCTGAAAATTGATTTCTCCTTATCATTAAGATACAGGTATTTCATAATAAAATTTGCAGCACTTTTTGCAATCCGTAATGACTCTTCTGAGCCGGTGGTTTCATAATGCTGTAAAAACGATAGTGTACAGGTTGCGGTACACACTATCGATGGGACATCTGGTGTTCCTAAATCATCAGGGAACTGCACATTATAAGAGCTTGCGACCCAACAGTACTCTGCATATCGCTCTTTCAGAGAAGTGTTTTTTAATAGGTCTAAACAATATTCAGCATCATTTAAAAATTTTTTTTCCTTTGTTACGTTGTATAGCTTTAGATATGCGGAAGCAAATAATCCGATACTTTTCAAGTTGATGCTTTTATTCACTTGAAAGAACCCTCTAAAGTCGATTGGCGAACTTTTAAAAGCTTGAATGATGGCCATACTCAGCCATTTACTCTTCTTGCTTATCGAGGATGTCACCTGACTATTCAACCCATCATACGGATCGAAACCCTCGTATCCATTTTCCTTCACATAATCATATAACTCTATCACAGAATTATGAAAAATGTTCTTAGATTCTTGTAGCACTACTGATTTTGGCATACCGGCTAGTTCAACTCCGCCTCAACAGAAGCATCCTTCAGTAACGATCTTTTTTTTATTATTTTTTTCACAAACGACACACAATAAAGCCATGGCTCAATCAGAAAAGGCAAGGGATCATCCCAGCTTTCAACAGCATATTCAACCTTTCCTAGAAAAGTTTTAAGATACTCAGATAAACTTATGGTTCCCCTCAAAGCCTGGGTGACTACCACATAGATATCCTGCCAGAAATGAACCCATTTAATCTTATGGAATTCATCGTTATTAGTTTTTGTTATTTTATGGACCATCTCTGTTTTGTTTTGATGATAGTAATAGACGAGTGGTATGAGTGGTTTATTTGATTGATTCGTGATTGTTATTTGAAGCCAACTTCGAGGGTTTATTTCTAAAAATTTATATCGTTGATCCTTCGAGTCTTTTATGAATTCAACTTCACATAACCCGGTATATCCTAATTCATTTAAAATTTTTAAACTGAGGTCCTTCAACTCAGGTATCATCACCGTCTCATTGTACGTCCCGACGCCAAAGTCCAGGGGAATCATCCTTTTTTTTTCAATCATAATCCAGCTGACGGAATCCTTCGTCATAAAACAACCAAAGGAGATAGGATGCTTCGGAGTCCCAGTGACGATTTCTTGAATTAAGATCTCTGAAGGGGGGATTAATCGAGCCATTGTTTGATACGACGAGAGCAATTCCTCTCTAGAATTCACCGTCAATAATTTTTTCCCAGTCTGATTATAAAATCTGTGCATCACCGCTGGTTTTAATAGACAGGGGTACTCGACCGTTCCACTAATCAATAGAACATCCTCAAAAGAAGTAGGATAAAATGTCTTAGGTATCGGTATCCCAATTTTTTCTGCAAGTAAATACGTCAATTTTTTATCATAGGTTACTTTTACCACATCCCATCCTGCTGTTGGGATTTTATAAAATTGTTCCAACTCAGATTTGTACATCGAAAGGGTATACACCACAGAATCCTCTGTCGGCAGAATCACCCAATCCTGTAGATCTTCGGTTTCTGCTAAAGTTATTAAAAAATCTTTCAACTTTTGTGGCTTTCCAACATCTCTAAAAAAAATGTATCTCTTCAAATACTTAGAAAACTTCACAATATCCAATTGTTTATTGTTTATGACAATCGTTTGTATATTATTTCGTGCATAGGTCCGCAAGAGTCCCAATCCTTGGACATTCCCACCTATGATAATGACACCTTTTTCAGTCATATCTACATCAGTCTCAATGTTTTTTTATCACCCAATCATACAATCCTTTCCCGGTCGTAAACCAAGCGTTCTTTCCTTTACAATCTTTAATTATTTTCTCATATAATGAAGCCCACCCTGGAAATTCATTCTCATTAAAAACCCTTTGATGCCACAGAAATGAAATCACCCCATGCTTTTCTTCTGCAAGAGTAATTACTTCTTGGACTTTCTCCCATCGTGTTGCATCGTCATGGTATTTCGAGAAAAGCGTCCCATCCATCACAATGAGCGGAAAAATGAAAAAAGAATCATTGAACGGTTGAAATGGAAGATATCTCTCATCGAGAAACCCGATATCCTCCTTATACCCAAACGTGGCATCGTAAAGAAAACCGATTTCTTTTTGAATCTCCCAGGTTTTCGGCATTTCTAAGTTTAAAAAATGTTGTCTAATCCCAATGACCTGCTTTCCTAACGCACATTCCAACTCTTTTTTTTCTTTTACCAGAAGTTCTTTGTTCGTATAGGAGTCATAAGAGCCATGGAGACCCACCTCCCATCCCTCTGAATCGAGTCTTCTGATTATCTCTCGCACCGCTGGTTCTTGAAAATCATAATGGCCTAACGATAAGATATATGAGGATGGATGTAACATCTTTAATTTTTTTGTTTCTTTCAGGAAAAAGAACGTCGAGCGCACATCATATTTTTTTTCAAGCTCCATTATCTTTTCAAAACACCAATACGGATTCGGCTTCTCAAAAAGAGATCTGAGATGATACAGCCGTCTTTCAATCAGAAAGTACGGGAGGTATTGATAGGTTTTTCTCACTCTGTCGACATCATGACTTAAAAAAACAGCAAATGGTTTCTCCTCAGGCCATTGTATTTTTTCCATACTCTGTATAATTATGAGATAGTAAATTCTTTTTTACTCTTATCGATATTTTTCATTCTCTCCTTCAAATGAAACTACATCAAGGAACTTCCCCTGAATGTCGTACATTAAAAAGAAAGAAGATTGTTCATACGATTAATTGAATCGATTTTGTGTTTCCGGGTTGTTTTTCATCTCTTTATAACTTTCAGGGTATTTTTCCACATACCATACAAGAAAAGAGGTGATATCAATTTTCTCGCTGAGCAATTTCTCCTTTTTTTTGCTCCATTCCTTCTTGATATCCTGATTCTGAATCAACGTTAAAGCCTTCTGAATCGCTTCATCAGGATTTCTGAAGCTGAAGATTAATTTATATTTCTGTTCTAACTCGATGAAGTTCCCCATATCTTTCTTCCCGACAAAAGAATTGCATCGAATCACCGGTGTCCCAAGAATCCCTGCCTCGGTCGTCATCGTCTGGGTATCTGTCACACACATATTCGCAAAATACAGACAATCATGGATTTTATGCTTCGGGATATTCAGCAAATATTTCTCCAGATCCTGAGGGACTTTTTTTTCTGAAGAAATAAACACCCGTGCATATTTCTCAAGCCCAGAAATTAACCGTCTTTTCTGTTCGATGGTATACCCTGCGACTCCCGCGTCATGCACCGCATCAAACCCGTTGAACCGAACAATCACATACTTCTCTTTTTTATCGATATTCAATAAATTAAAAATATTCTCATCTGGCGTAAAGTACCGGGGGTGAAGATAGGACAATTCTTTGTAACTATTCACCTTTATATGTTTCTTCCCAAGATCATCGGTATATGACTTTGTAGTGACAATAGAATCTACGAACGGCATGAACATTTTATATTGAATGAGATACGCTAAATTGATATGAGGCTCGGAATCCTGAAACACAATGGAAGGACATCGAAGAATAAAACCAGAATACGATTCTTGACCACCGAACCCTAAAATCATCTGTGGCCTATAGCTTTTAAGCAGGTTACGCGCCCGAAGAATATCCATGGGTAACTCAATGATTTTCGCGATTTTCCCCTCTGGTGATTTCCCATATAACAAATATTTCAAACCTAGTTCATTCAACAAAGGGATTGTTTCACCATAGTCTCTTGCTAAAATATCGATAGTATACCCTTTTTTTTCCAATTCCTTCATGATATTCTTAAAGAAATGAACCTGGGCTGGTGTGTTTATCACAATTCCTATGTTCATTAGAGATTCCTTACAATTCTTTTCCTTTATTTCTTGTTATATGATTAATTTCATTGATGACCGAATCTTATAGTAATATACTCCTCTGGTCCATACTCCTAGTTCGATGCACCCTCTTATCCATTTTCATCCTCATTACATCCCACATCATATAAAAGGTAGGACCACACGAATCCTTTTTCAAAATCCCTATATAATCATTATATTATTTCTACTTTTCTTCAAAAAGACATATTAATCCATTTATGAAAATTTTTAACGATTCAAGATAGCAACATCCATAAAATAATAATAATAGTGAAAACACAGATAAAATATTTTTTAAAAAACCATGAAAAAAGATATCCAAAATGAAGCAACACAGAACTAACCAGTTACCTCAGATTACTCAAAAATGAAACCACATAAAATCTGCCATAATTATCGCAATTAACTTAAAGGGTTCTGCGTATAGACAGACGCCGTTAAAATCGAGGAGACATCAGGAAATTGATACACATAAAAAACACAATTGAAAGTGATAAAAAAAATAAATTTTATGGATTAAGCATCGGAACAATATTCATCATAATCGGCATCCTATTCTCATTTTTCACCATATCCTTCCACCTGAAATTAACTGTTACCTTCATCTTCCTTGGACTGGTTATCATTTTAATGATGAATGAAAAAGAAACACAGTATACCATCAATAACATCCAACTGATTCTCATCTTATTAATAATAACCTTAGTCTTCTGGTTACTGACCTTGGATACCGAATTTGAAAAATTCTTCATTTTCATAACCATCAGCATCATCGCACTAAAAGAACTCCTCCATGTCTTCCTCAGCCCCTATTTACAAAGAAGAATGACCCTCCTCTTCGGTGTCTTATTTGTCCCGCTCATGATCATTTTCGTACAAAAAATAATAAATATTTTAAGTTCTTATCCGAGTTAAAACCATGCGCATCCATTTCAAAAACTATCCGATCGACCTCATCTTATTCATGATATGGAGCATACTTATAATCCCCATAATTTATCTTACTACCTCTGAGATATTACGAATAATTTTCGGACTGCCCTTCCTTCTTTTTATCCCAGGATATCTGCTTGTTTTCATCCTCTTTCCGACCAACACAGAACCAACCAAAATAATGAAAACCGAACGAATAGGATTAAGCTTCGGTTTTTCAATAGCGATTCTCTCCATCCTTGGAATATTTCTAAATATTACATCCTGGGGCATCCAACTGACCACAATCCTCTTTTCAACCTTCATCCTCATAGAAATCCTCGCAGGAATCGCCCTTTATCGATGGAAATCAACCTCACCAGAAAAACGTTTCACAATATCAATCAATCTAACTCAATTCAAATCAGGCGGTATCATTGAAAAAATTCTTACAATATTTGTATTTTTATCGATATTCATTGCCTTATCCTCAGTTGTCTATATCATCGCTCAACCAAAAGTTGGAGACACCTTTACTAATTTTTATGTCTTAGCCCCCAACAGGGATCCCGTGAATTTTCCACGGGATATATCAAGCGGACAAAACACAAATCTCATCCTTGGGCTCATAAACCATGAGGATCAAACGATAAATTACACCATTGAAGTATGGCTCCTCGATGAAACTCAAAAGTATAACTCGACTTCACAAGAAAATGAATCTCACTATAACCATGCATGGTTCCTTGATGCAATACCTGTGACTCTGAACTCCACGGAAATCTCCAACAAAAAAGAACAAAACATACGATGGGAATATAATTACACGTTTGCGATCAATAAAATCGGATATTTTAAATTAACATTCTTATTATTTACTACCCCATCTGAACAATATAATCCTTCACAGGACTATAAAAATAGTATTCAACAAAAAATCAACAACGCTTACAGAGAATTACATATCTGGTTTTATGTAGGATGATTCCTCATACCAACATGAAAAGAAATGTTGAACTAAACTTTTTCTAAACCTTCCCTCGATAGTAGATAGAAGAATATCCAGGACATTGCTGGAACCATCGTGAGTCTAACACAATATGTCTTCGAGAATGCTTCCTTTCACACATTAGAGGTATTACCCATCTTGATGATACCCTGATCGAGAAAAACAAAAAAGTAATAGTTGGTGAAAAGGAAGGAGGTCATTCGTTCGTCATTCTACCTAAAAACGGAAAATGTTCCCCTGGTTCCATTTGATAAAGACGAAGGCTAAATACCGCCCCCGGCCGAGGAGTTTTTTAACTCGATAACCAATACGGGTGTCCACCCGTAGGATCCACCGAAATCGGTTGCTGGGTAGATGTCCGCCCAATTGAGTTGTACATAACTTGGGAACGGCTGTGTGAGTAGTTTGGATTCAAGGTTTGGTGTTGCGATAATCTCAATGTCTTGTTCTTTATACAGGTGGAATGAACCATATACAAAAGGAGTTTGCCCTGATTCTGCGATTTCATCGAATTGCAGTCGTTCTCCTCCGGCTTTAATCATGTCAAAGTGTACCGGGACTCCAGGGATCAGCTGAATTGGTTCATTTTTTTCGTTGATTAGGACCACTTGAGCGTATGCGGTGATATTCACCGTGATGTAATTGTCCTCTTCTTCTAATAATTCACAGCCGCTCAAGCACAGCGTCAGTAACAACAGGCTGATTGTCAGGGCGATCCATTGTTTTTTCATGAGTCGAACCTTCAAATGCTCAATATCCATTGATGATTTAAAAACAATATGGAATCTAAATGGTTTTTTCAGTATTTTTGTTTAACAAATATCATCTCTTTTTACATCATAGCCAAGCAGGTGAAATATATTCACTTTTTTGTGAGTCTCTGATGAAAGGTAGAAAAAACCCCCTCTGCCTACGATCCTAAATGGGCAAAAATCCTGTTTGAATACAACACAGAATAATTCAAATATATTCGATGACAGTTGTGCAAAAACTACGGGAGAGCCACTCCGAAGAATCTTTCTATATTAAGTTATAGATAAATA